>JAISGP010000013.1 GCA_031263035.1 Lachnospiraceae bacterium
AGGGACAGGCTCCTTGTGTTTTAAAATTATTAGTTTCGCAACTTAAATTTTAAAGGAAGTCTGTTCCTTTTTCTAGTCTTTACTAGAAATCTATTTACACAAAATATTTTACACTATCATGTATAACTTTAAAATCAATTTTTAAAGAATTAATATCCATAATTTTTCTGTATAAATACTGCTACTTCTAAAACAAAAGCGTAGCTTCTCAAATATAAATCTATCTTTTGAAGCTACGCTTAACAAAATTACTAAATTCTAGTATTTTGTATATTGCTCTCTGATTGAAGACATTTCTGCTACGATATCATCGATATCAAGTACCATTTCCATCATAGAGATTTGCTCATCATATACTGCTTCATCAATTTCTTCTTTGATTTCTGGTTCACAAACGTGATAAACCTTAAGTCCAAGCTGGACTCCTGTCAATGGACCTGCGAAAGTTGGATCACCTGCTGTAACAGTTTCAGCTGCAAGACCAGCAGCTTCACCTTCTGCAGCACCAAGAACTACTACTATGTTCTCTGCACCGTATTCCTCAGCAAATTCTTTAACTCTCTTTTGATTTTCAAGATCCATTGCACCTGCGCTTGTTCAGACAAAGCACTCTGTTGATGCAAATATAACCTCAGCTCCAGCTGTTTTTACACATTCAGCTATAGCTTCTCCTGGTATACCATCACGGTCACCTATAATTATGCATTTTTGATCCTTTAAAATAGCCATAATTATGATCTCCTTTCTTACATATTTAGTTGTATTTATGATTAAAGAGGTATGGTTTTCTCTTTATCAACGTGATAATGATTAAATATATTTTTTAATCATAGCTTCGATAGTCTCTGGTGTACAATCATCTTTTACAAGAGAATCTACCATAGCACCATCTTTGTAAATAGCCATTACTGGAAGTCCTAAAACTTTTTCAGCAATTGCAAGTCTTCTAGCTTTAGTTGTATTAAGAGATGTAAATTTTAATTTATCTCCATAAGTGTCAGCAAATTCATGTACCTTTGGCATAAGTGCTTGACATGGAACACATCCATCTCCGTAGAAATCTACGAATACATAACCTTCAGCTTCTTTTACTTCTGATTGAAAATTTGTCTTATCAAGATCTAACATAATATTTCCTCCTTTTATTTGAAAACATTTAATTATATATATTTTTATATTGAATTTTATCTGTTGAAAATCTTCACAGACCTCACGTTCACTTCGTTCACGTTTAGGTCCGTTTTGATTTTCCAATAAACATATCGAAAAATACAGTCTTACAAAACAAGTTTTGACGCCTGCCTTTTTCTATATGTTCACAGATAAAATTTAATTCTAGAAGTAGTCACTCATACTTCTTTCAACTTGAATTGCTGCAATAGCTCCATCAGCTGCAGCTGTAACAACTTGACGAAGAGATTTAACTCTAATATCACCAACAGCATATACACCTTTTAATTCGCCACCATCTGGAGTTGTACAATGCATATCATCATCAGTAGGAATATAACCTCTTTCATCCATTTTAATTTGACCTTTATATAAGTCTGAATTAGGTATTGTTCCAATGAAACCAAATAATCCAAACATTCCATCTTCTGGATCAGCTTCAATCTTAGTAATTTCACCAGTCTTTTTGTTTTTAAGAGTCATCCATGTAAGGATTTCATCTCCACCAACCTCTTCAACTGTTGAATCCCAGATAAAGTTCATTTTAGGATTAGCAAATGCTTTTTCTTGAATTGATTTAGCAGCACGAAGTTCATCTCTTCTATGAATAAGAGTAACTTTACGAGCAAATTTAGTAAGATACATAGCTTCTTCAACTGCAGAATCACCACCACCTACTACATATACTTCAAAATCTTCAAAGAAGTTAGCATCACATGTAGCACAGAAAGAAATTCCCTTTCCAACATATTCAGCTTCATTCTTACATCCAATTGGACGAGAATATGCACCGGTAGCAATAATAATATTTTTAGCTTGGTACTCACCACTAACTGTTTTAACAGTTTTAATTTCACTTGTTAAATCAACTTCTTTAATTGTATCACTTACTCTTTCAGCATTGAATTTCTCACATTGTTCTGTCATTCTAGCAATAAGAGCAGGACCTGAATCTCCAGAAACTTGTCCTGGATAGTTTTCAATTTCATCTGTGATAGCTATTTGACCACCATCTTGACCTTTTTCAATAATTAATACTGATAAACGGCTTCTTCCAGCGTAAAGACCAGCAGCTAATCCTCCAGGACCTGCGCCAAGAACAATTACATCATAAATTTTGCTCATTTCTCTAATCTCCTTTTTGTTTAATCTCTATAATCGCATGTAAGCAAATATTATATATTGACTACATGTTGATTTCAATTTAATAGTAAATCTTTGTGCATTTCGGGCACATAAGCGTGCTTATTGAATATTTATTTATACAATACTACAATTTATAGAAATTTTCAATAAGAAATTTTATAAATAAAAAACTTTTTTACATAGAAGGGAATTTCTTCCCTTCTATGTAGTGAATTAATTGTATATTCTAAGTATTAGAATATAGTTAAATCTATTCAAAGATTGTTTGATCTTCAACTTCAGTTGTTAAAGCTTCAAGAGCTTTTTCAACGATATGACGACGAAGAGCTTTTTCTTCAGCTGGTTCTAAAGCTGGATTTCCAAGTGGATGAGGAATAGCAATAGCTGGAACTATTCTATTTGCACCTACTGTCATTGAAATAGGAGTAACTGTACATACGTGAACTACAGGAATTCCTGCTCTTTCAATTTCTTTTACCATCGTTGCACCGCAACGTGTACAAGTACCTCAAGTAGAGGTAAGGATAACTGCATCTACTCCATCAGCAAGAAGTTTCTTAGAGAATTCTTCTGCAAATGCTTTAGATGATGCAACAGCTGTACCATTTCCAACTGTTGTATAGAATAAATGATGAAGTTCTCCGATTTTTCCTTCTTTTTCCATATCACGAAGTACATCAACTGGAAGAACTCTATCTGGATCTTCATTAGCATATACTGGATCATATCCACCATGAGCTGTTTCATATGTTTCAGCTGTAAGGTCCATAACACCAGCTATATCATACTCACCATAGTGAGAAGCACTTGAAGATTCGATATGATCAGGATTTCCTTTTGGAACAATACCACCAGATGTAACAAGAGCGATTTTAGCTTTTGTAATATCTTTAACTGCTGGATTTGGAGCAACATGATCAAATGAAGGCATTGGATACTCTGTTACGAAAGGTTTGTCAGCTAATTTGTTAAGAAGCATTTTAACTGCACGTTTTGAACCTCTTTCTTCTTCGAAGAAGTTAACACGAACACCGTTAGGCATATATCCTTCTTCAACAGAAGCACCAACTTTTTCACCCTTAGCAAGTTTTAAAGCAAGTTTAGCTACAAGTGGAGCAGCTTTTCTCATGCCTGCAGCAGAGTTAGCTGTAGCAATTGTATAAACTTTATCTTTAAACATATCAGCACCTGGGTTTTCTTCGTACATACCAGTTACTGCTGGGATACCAAGTTCTTCTTGAACAGCATCACAGATAGTTCCACAAGCAACACCATAACGACCAGCGTTGAAAGCAGGACCAGCTACGAATACATCAGGTTTTTGCTCTTTAACCCAAGCAACGATTTCTGCTTTAGCTTTGTCAAGATTTTCATTGAAATATGAGTCACCACAAATAATTGTAGCAGTAATTTCAGCTTCATCTCCAAATGTTTGCATAAGAGCTTGTCCAGGTCCTACAACCTCTCCAACACGAAGCTCTGCTGGATATTCAGCTTTTTCTTCTCCACCGATTTGAGCGAAGAATTGATTAATATAATGAACAACTTTAATTTTAGCCATTGTAATTCTTTCCCTCCTTTATTATCTAGCGCTTAACTTATTGAAACCAGTTTCATTAGTTGCACCTGTAAGAACTTGAAGTTCAACTTCTAATGTTCCATCAGCTCTAAGTGTTTCTTCGCTAGCACCAGCGATTTTAGTAATGTAATCCATTGTTCCAATAACCTTATCAAGTTTAGGAAGAATAACTACTTGGTTAGCATTTCCGCCTGTAACAACTGCATCTGCTGCAACATCAGCATCAGCAAGACTTTGTGATTTTCCATCACGTCCAGCATATTCATCAGTAATAATAACTGTTTTAACGCCTTCAGCTTCAATCTTCTTACAGTTCATAATAAGGTCAGTATCTGGGTTACCAAATCCTTCTTGAGAAAGGATAATTCCATCAAGGTCAAGTAATCTACAAAGTTTAGCTGTCCAATCTGATGAACGCATTTTATCAGCTAAGTAAACATTTTCATTTGTAAGAATTTGACAAACAAAGTTAATTGTTTTTCCGTGCTCTTCGAAAAGATCAGCGATTACTGGATTGTTTTCATGAACATATGTAGGGTTCTTATCACATGCAGATACACAGTTACCAGATACGATAGCACCATCCATAGTTTCTGTAGGGTTCATGATTGTAGAAAGAGTTTTCTTAGCATCAACTCCGTATACATAAGTATCATGAAGAAGTCCTTGAGATTGTAACATTTGTACGTATGCAACTCTTGGAAGATTAGGGAATTTTTCTTTTCCTTCCATAATTCCATAAGTTTCATAAACTTTAGTATCATCTGGTGTAAGATCACGAGCAAGCTCACCAATGTATGTAGCAAGTCTAAATCCTGCAAATCTTACAGCTGCTTCATATTCATGTTGTTTTAATCCTTCAACTGGAGTACAAACCATTACAAGGTTAAGTGTTTGAGAGAAAGGTGTATATTTAGCTCCTTCTCCGCTCATATCAATAACACCTTCTTGGAAACCAACAATCTTACCAGCTGTTACAACAGCCATTCCTTTAAGGCAATAAGTTTTTCCAGATCCAACTGTATCAACCTTTGCTATAACTCCTGGGAAGATTCCCCCTCTTCCTTCAACTTTTACACGTGGTTCAATAACATCCTTTACAGGTGTAATTCTTACACTCTCACCTGGTTTAGCGATGTCAAAAGATACGCTTGCTAAATGCTCTTCTTCTCCTAGAGCTGCTGCAGCTGCAGCTTCTTTGTTTACATAGAGGATATGATCATCAATTTTTGCTTCACCTTCTGTGAATTGAATGTCCTTAATGTAAATATTTCCCAATTCTAATTTCACGTATATTCCCTCCTTTTGGAATGATATATATTTGTTGCAGTCAGGCAACTGACTGTTACAACCAAATTAATAAAAATGCTTTAAAACTATATGGAAACTAATCTATCAATTAAAAATCATCAGTAAATTACTTGTGCAAATGAATATCTTTTATCTCATCTCTGCTGAACTTATAGCACTTGCAATCAATGTATAATCAACAAGGCTGAAATCTTCAAGGTTCTGCTTCGTATGTTTATAACTTTGATCTTCAAATTTATCCAAACTCTGAAGTGCAGAAGAAATTAACTTTACTGACCAAGTATCTGGTTTGTCTAAAGGCTTTTTCTGAAATAACATTGACTTATATCTTGTAGCCATAGGTTTTATACTTCCTGATAATGGATGAGTAAGTAATTTATAGTTTTCGGAAATCATCTCTGATCCCTTTTCTATAATACCTTTAAAATCTAAATCAAAAAATCTTACATCCTTTTCATCGCCATATTTTTCTAAAACCATAGGATTATTTGTTAAAATAAAATATTTTACTGGCATAGTTATCTCTCTTTATCTATTTTTTAATCAAAATTTCAATACATAATCTAGTTAGTACAAATAAAAAAGGACAAGCCTAGTTTCACTTTTTGTGTGAATACAACTTGTCCTTCTGTTTTCATAATATGTAAGTCAACCTTACTTATGTTCCAGAATGCAGTCCCTCATCCAGTCCTTTTGCCTGAAAGTTTCACTTGGCTAATCCAAGCTTGCCTCTTCGGCGACATATTTAAATGCTCTCTCTTAGATGAAATCAATCCGCTAATTCAATTTTCAATAATACTTTTCGATAAGTTTTTTAAATCAACCTATCGACTAAATCTATGACTATAATAGCACAAGATAATTTTTTTGCAAACCTTTTTTAGCATTTCTTTTAATAACGTTATTTTCACTAAAAAATTGTTAACTTTTTTGGTTATTTTCACCATGTTGCTTTCTCATTAATCTTCAATAAGTTTCAAAAAGCTTCAAGGAAGAAGCCTTTTGAAACTTTTATATATGAATTTTAACGAATTTCGTATAATAGTACTAAAAATAATTTTTCTTAAAACTTATTCTCAAATTGACTTGGTAAACCTTTTGAGAAGTTTTTATAATAATCATCATGTACAGATTTAATCATCTTAGACAGTACAAGAAGACCAAGAATATTAGGAATAACCATTAATCCATTAAAACAATCTGCCATATCCCAAATAACTTGAACACCACCATCAAGAGTAGCTGCAAATGTACCTAGAATAATACAAATACATACAAGAACTGCATAAGGTTTAACTGCTTTCTTACCAAATAGGTAACGAACGTTAGCTTCACCGAAGAAGTACCATCCAACAATAGTTGAAAATGCAAAGAATAATAAACAAATTGCTATAAATGGTGCACCAAACTTATGGAATCCTTCAGTAAATGCAGCTTGACTTAAGTCAGCACCTTGAAGAGATGTAGCTGTATGTACACGAGGAATAACTCCGGTAATAATTATAACAAATGCTGTAAGATTAAGAATAACAAATGTATCAATAAATACACCCATCATAGCTACGAAACCTTGTTCAGCAGGATGTTTAACCTTAGCAATTGCATGAGCATGAGGTGTAGAACCCATACCTGCTTCATTTGAGAAAAGTCCTCTTGCTACACCTTTTTTAATTGCTACTTTCATTGTAGCACCAAGTACACCACCACTAATAGCTTGTGGGTCAAAAGCAAGAACAACAATTTTTTCAAATACACCCGGAAGATGTGTAATATTCATAATTAAAATTATTAAAGATCCTATAATATAGAAACCTGCCATGAAAGGTACAAGTGTTTCTGTAACCTTAGCAATTCTTCCTACACCACCTGCAAATATCATAAATGCTAAAACTGCAAGTATTACACCAATAATAAGTGGATTAATTCCAAATGCAGATTTCCATGCAGCACCAATTGAATTAGATTGAACTGCATTACCCATAAATCCAAGAGCAAGAATAATTAAAACAGCAAATAATCCTGCAAGGAATTTTCCAAATTTATTATTATGGAAAGCACCTTTAATATAATAAACCGGTCCACCTGTTACTGCTCCATCACTATCTTTAATCTTAAATTTTTGAGCCATTGTAGCTTCTGCAAATATAGTTGCCATTCCAAAGAATGCTGCAACCCACATCCAGAATATAGCACCCGGACCACCAACTGCTATTGCTGTAGCTGCACCGGCAATATTACCCGTTCCAACTTGAGCTGCTATAGCTGTTGCTAGAGATTGAAAAGAACTCATTCCATCTTTTCCCGCTACACCTTTTTTAGCGAACAGTCCACCAAATGTCATCTTAAATCCTTTGGTAAAACCTCTTACTTGAATAAACCTTAAAAGAATCGTAAACCAAATACCTGAACCTACAAGTACTACAATCAATAATTGATCCCATAAAAGACCATTTACTTTTGTAACAATTGCTTGTAATGCTTCCATAACCTGTTCCTCCCTAAAAAAAATATTTCTATAGATTTGCTCTATTAATCTATAGCCTTTATCTTTACTAATGATAAACTTATATCATAATTTTTTCAAGTTTTTTATTCATCTTTTTTTAGATTTGACTAAAATTATTCAAAATGACGAAATTTCAGTTCTTTATCAAGGTAAATCGTTATCATTTTCGTTATTTTGACGAAACTTATTAACTTAATATTAAAAATTCCCTCACAAAGATTATAAATGTTCTACTTTATTGTTCTTTTAATTGATTTATTTATGTAACTCACTTATTAAGTTTTTGTTTTTTTCTCTAATATGTATCTTTTTCTAAACAACAAAAAGCAGCTTTTTTGATACATTAAAGCTGCTTTTTAATCTTTATAAATCATTTTTAATTATAATAACTTTTATTTTTACCAATCTTCAACTTAAAAATCACACATCACAAGTAATTTACAAATGATTATATAGTAAAATAAGCGTAATATTTTTTAGAAAAACCCAATTGAAACATTTATAATTTAATATAAAAAGGTCCCAATTCCCATAAAATAACTTAGTAGTCAAATTTATTTTGTTAATAAGAGCATAATTTCATTACTACGTTTTACAAATTCTGTCATCTCTTCTGGGCTAAGTGGTTTATTAGTTAATACTGCTAAATCATAAAGTTGTTTTACAATTACAGGAACACTCTTTGCTCTCTTATGCTCTACAACATATTTAACTAAAGGATGATTAAAGTTAAGTATTAATGTACTTTGACCTTTAAACATATCGTTATCATTATTCATGCCGTACATCTTCATCATCTCTTGCATACGACGATTCTGCTCTGATAATGTAATCATTGAAGCTGTATTATCATCCTTTAATTTTTCAACCTTAACATCAAGTTTTTCATCATCAAGAGTTTTTCTAAATATACTTATAAGTTCGTCTGATTCCTTCTTGAAGTTTTCTTTTTCTTCATCAAGGACTTCATCTTTTAATGCTTCCATAACATCAGCATCAATTCGTTCAAATACAATATTCTTATCCATTTGCTCAAGACGAGTAATAAAAGGAGAATCAATATTATGACTTAAAATTACTGCATCCATTTCATGCTCTTTAAATAAATTAATATACTGACTTTGTTGAACTGGATCACTTACATAATATATTTTAGTTTTTACTTCTTCAATTTGGTTTTCATCATTTTCTTCTTCTGAAGATTTTTCCTTACCTTCTTCTGTAGGAGATACAACCTCTCCACCATTTTCTTTAATTACATCTTCTAAGGTAAGATATTTATCATCAAGATTCTTAAATAGAATAGATTTTTCCATTTTATTTGCAAATTTCTCATCTTTTAAGAAACCAAATTTTATGAATGGGCTAATATCATCCCAATATTTTTCATACTCTTCTCTTTCAGTTTTCATCATTCCTGAGAGTTTTTCAGCAACTTTTTTAGAAATATAATCTGAAATTTTATCTACAAATCCATCATTTTGAAGGGCAGAACGGCTAACATTTAAAGGAAGGTCTGGGCAATCAATAACTCCTTTTAATACTCTAAGAAATTCTGGTATAACTTCTTTTATATTATCAGCAATAAATACTTGGTTATTATAAAGTTTTATTGTACCTTCAATTGTGTCATATTCAGTGTTTATCTTAGGGAAATACAAAATTCCTTTAAGGTTAAATGGATAATCCATATTTAAATGTATATGGAAAAGAGGTTCTTTATAATCCAAAAATACTTTGCGATAAAATTCTAAATACTCTTCATCCTTGATTTCACTTGGAGTTTTTGCCCATAAAGGATGAATGTCATTTAAAGGCTTTGGTTCTTCTTTTTTATCAGCATCTTCAGCTTTCCCATCTTCGTTTACATCAACAACTTCTTCTTTTTCTTCATCTTCATTTGAAAGATAAATTTCAACAGGCATAAATGCACAATATTTTTCGATAACTTCACGAACTTTATACTCATTTGCAAATGCAAGATTATCATCATTTAAAAATAAAGTTATCTCTGTTCCAATTCTATCACGATTGCTGTCTTCCATCTCATAATCTGTCTGACCTTCGCTAATCCATGTAACTGCTTTGGCATCTTTTTTATAAGAAAGTGTATCTACTTGAACTTCGTCAGCAACCATAAATGCAGAATAAAAACCTAAACCAAAATGTCCAATCATATCATCATCAGATGTTTTATCTTTATATTTATCTAGAAATTCTGTAGCACCTGAAAATGCTATCTGAGTAATATACTCCTCAACTTCATCCTCTGTCATACCAAGACCATTATCAATAAACTTAATTGTTTTATTCTTAGGGCTAATAATTACATCAATTCTTGGCTGATATTCTGCTGGAAGTGAATACTCTCCCATCATATCAAGTGCTTTTAACTTCGTAATAGCATCTACACCATTACTAATTAACTCACGAACAAAAATATCGTGATCTGAATAAACCCATTTTTTAATTATAGGGAAAATATTTTCACTACTAATTGATAAACTACCTTTTTTTGACATTTTCAAAATCTCCTTTATTTAAAAATTTTAGCAAAAATCGAGGATTTATGCTATTACATATTAATCTCTATCTTTTTTATTGTTGCAAATATAATAATTAACTATATTTTTCAACCACGATTAATATGATAATACACCCTCCATGCTATGTCAAGAGATTTTTAGCACTCTTATATCGTGATTGCTAACAATTCATAAAAAAGACATCTTTCATTTGTGAATTAGATGTTAATTACTGTAAGATTTCCAATAATTAGAATATAATTATTATCAAGAATATGTATACGGTTTATTCAATTTGCAACATTTTTTAAAAACTTATACATTTAAAATTTTTACATTACTAGGAGGACTTAAAATGAACAAAGAACAGCCAACTGAAACTACTGTAAAATGGAAATGTGCCATTTGTGGGTATATTTATGAGGGAGAAACCCCTTTCGAAAATTTACCAAGCACATGGACTTGTCCAAAATGCCACAATCCTAAAGTTTGCTTCGAAAAAACCATATAATGTTTAAACAAAGGAGGTAGTATGAATAAATCAGTATTTAGAAATTTATCTTATGGTGTATACATCATCACCACAATGGATGGTGATAGAAAAGTTGGATGTACTGCTAACAGTGCCATGCAGATAACATCTGACCCTGCTACTATTGCTCTTAGTCTTAATCACGAGAATTATACTAATAGCTGTGTAGCAAAAACCAAGAAATTTGCAATTAATATTCTATCAGAAAAATCTGACCCATCATTAATCGGAACCTTTGGTTTTAAATCTAGCAAGGATAATGATAAATACACAGACGTTAAATATAAAATGATAGAAGGTGTTCCGGTAATTGAAGATTCTTGCGGATATATTATTTGCGAAGTTATTGATACAATGGAGACTTCTACTCACACTGTTTTCCTAGGTAAAGTAACCACCGGAGATACATTAGATAAAGCTCCTGCAATGACATACGCATATTACCACAATGTAATTCGTGGAACTGCACCTAAAAATGCACCAACTTATATTCCATCTGAAGATGATAAAAAGCCCGAAGCCTCGTCTAAAGTTCAGTGGAAATGTGGCATTTGCGGTTATATATATGATGGAGATGTACCTTTTGAAGAACTACCAGACACTTGGGTTTGCCCACTATGCTCAGCACCTAAGTCTGCATTTGAGAAAGTTTCATAATTCTATAACTATGAAAGCCTTTTAACATAGTAAAAAAGTAATTACATCTTTAATATATCATTTTTAGCTATAAATTATTTTAGTTATATACGTAAATTTACAATTTGTTATAGCAACAGTATTATTTAAAACACATTATAATATCGGAGGTAGAAATGAAAGTATTATTAGTTAACGGAAGCCCTAACAAAGAAGGTTGTACAAATAGAGCTTTACAAGAAATTGCAATGGAATTAGCAAAAAGTGGAATTAAAAGTGAAATCTTTTGGCTTGGCAAAGAAGCCATAATGAGTTGTGCATCTTGTGGTGCATGTAATTCATCCGGAAGATGTGCCTTTGGTGGACCTGTAAATGAATTCCTTGATAAAGCTTATGAAGCCGATGGATTTATCTTCGGAAGTCCTGTTCACTATGCTGCAGCTAGCGGAGCAATCACTTCATTTCTTGGCAGAGTATTCTTTGCAGGAAGTCGCAATATAGATAGTCCATTTTATCTTAAGCCAGGTGCATCAGTAGCATCTGCAAGACGCGCCGGAACTACATCTACTTTCGACCAATTAAATAAATTCTTCACCATCTCAAATATGCCTATCATATCAGGAGGTTATTGGAACATGGTACATGGTTTCACTCCGGAAGATGTAGAAAAAGATGAAGAAGGTCTCCAAAACATGCGAGTAATCGGAAGAAATATGGCATGGTTCTTAAAAGTAAAAGAAGCCGGAATAAAAGCGAATGTCCCATACCCAATCCAAGAAGACCAAATTGCAACCAACTTCATCAGATAAGATTTATCTGAAAACATAATAAAAAGCAGTATCTCACAACTTGTTGTGGAATACTGCTTTTTTCATATCTAAAACTTATCTCTATTTTTCTTCCAACAATGACACTCCTGTCATTTCTTCTGGTTTCTTAAGACCCATTAATTCTAATAAGGTAGGTGCTATATCACAAAGTCTTCCACCTTCCTTTAATTTATATTTAGGATCTGCATTTATAAGAATAAATGGTACTGGATTAGTTGTATGAGCTGTCATAGGTACATGATTTTTCTCATCAATCATCTCTTCTGCATTACCATGGTCTGCACATAAGAAAAGCTGTCCATCAACATCTTTAATAGCTTTAACGGCTTTTCCAACGCACTCATCAACTGCTTCAATAGCTTTTATTGCGGCAGCCTCAACACCTGTATGACCTACCATATCTGGATTTGCAAAATTAATAATAATTGCATCATATTTTTTACTTTCAATAGCTCCAACTAACTTATCACATACTTCATAAGCACTCATCTCAGGTTTTAAATCATATGTAGCAACCTTTGGTGAATGAACTAAATATCTGTCCTCACCTGGATATGGCTCTTCAACTCCGCCGTTAAAGAAAAATGTTACATGAGCGTATTTTTCTGTTTCAGCAATTCTAGCTTGCTTTAAGCCAAGATTAGAAATATATTCCCCAAATGTATTTTTAAGTTCTTGAGGTTTAAATGCAACTAATTTATTTGAAATAGTAACATCATATTCTGTAAAACAAACGAAGGTATTAGGAATTCTTTTCCCTCTTTCATAGCCTTTAAAATCTTCATCACAGAAACATCTGGTAATTTCTCTTGCTCTATCCGGACGGAAGTTAAAGAAAATAATTGAATCTCCTTCAGAAATCTTAGCAACAGCTTCTCCATGTTTTTCTATAACTGTTGGAAGTACGAATTCATCAGTGTTGCCCTCTTGATAAGAGAATTTAATTGCATCAACAGCTGAATCAGAAACTTCTCCAATTCCCTTAGTCATAGCATCATAAGCCTTTGATACTCTTTCCCATCTATTATCTCTATCCATGGCATAATAACGTCCCATAACTGTAGCAACTTTTCCTACACCTATTTCTGCCATTTTTGCTTCAAGGTCTGCAACATATTCTGCAGCTGATGATGGAGGTGTATCACGACCATCTAGGAAACAATGAACAAATACATTATCAATTCCTTGTTTTTTAGCAAGCTCTAATAAACCATAAAGGTGATCTGTGTGACTATGAACACCACCCGGAGAAACAAGTCCCATTATATGTAAATTTGAATCCTCTTTTTTAACATTATTACAAGCAGCTAAAAGAGCTTCATTTGCAAAAAATGATCCATCTTCTATTTCTTTAGAAATCTTAGTCAATTCTTGATATACAATTCTTCCGGCACCCATATTAGTATGTCCAACTTCAGAGTTACCCATCTGTCCATCCGGAAGACCTACTGCAAGACCTGAAGCTTCACCTGCTACAAAGGGATAGTTTTCTTTAAGGTAATCAATATTTGGAGTTTTTGCTTCTTTTACTGCATTTCCTTTTGTCTCTGGATTAATACCAAATCCATCTAATATCATTAATACTGTTGGTTTTTTTGCCATAAATATTTATCCTCTTTTCTTTGTCATATATTTTTCCCCAAATATACAACCTCACATAACATTAAACAGCAGTGTAAGTTTTTACACTTACACTGTTATATTTTAATAAAAATACTACGCGTCAAAATTAACTATTTCTGCAAATTCAGGTTTAAGTGAAGCTCCGCCAACTAATCCACCATCAATATCAGGTTGTGCAAATAATTCAGCAGCATTCTTTCCATTAACTGAACCGCCATATTGAATACGAAGAGTATCAGCTGTATCTTGATCATAAAGTTCAGCAACATAATCACGAATAGCTTTACAGATTTCTTGAGCTTGTTCAGTTGTAGCTGTCTTACCTGTCCCTATAGCCCAAATTGGCTCATAAGCAATAACCATAGATGCAACTTGCTCTTTAGTTACTCCTTCAAGTCCTTCTTTAACTTGTTCTCTAATCCAATGAAGAGTAATTCCCTCTTCTCTTTGAGCTAAAGATTCTCCAACACACATAATAGGTGTTATATTATACTCGAATGCTTTAAGGACTTTTTTGTTAATATCTTGGTTAGTTTCATGGAAATATTCTCTTCTTTCAGAATGTCCAAGAATAACAAAGCTAATACCTGAATCTACAAGCATTGGTGCTGAAATTTCTCCAGTATATGCACCTTTATCTTCTGAATACATATTTTCTGCACCTACAAAGATATTTGTTCCATCAACTAAAAGTCTAACAGGAAGTAAATCAATTGCTGGTACACAAAATACTACATCAACATCTTTTCTGTTACAAGTTTCTTTAAGTTCTTTAACTAATTTTTCAGCTTCTGTTGGAGTCATATTCATCTTCCAATTTCCAGCTATAATAAATTTTCTAATTACCATAATTTTCTCCTATTTAATTTATGAATTGTATTATATTAAATTAAACCTAAAAAGGCTTTTTTGAATAACTTTACCTGCTGAGCCAGAGTAAATCTATCCAAAGCTTCACTGGAGCTTTTTTCTAAGCCTTACTTATCATCGGCAGCGGCAACTCCTGGAAGTTCTTTTCCTTCAAGGAATTCAAGAGAAGCTCCACCACCTGTACTAATATGAGTCATTTTATCTCCAAAGCCCATTTGATTAACTGCAGCGGCAGAATCTCCACCACCAATAATTGTAATTGCATCAGAAGCAGCCATAGCCTCAGCTATACTTTCAGTTCCCTTTGCAAAGTTAGGCATTTCGAATACACCCATAGGTCCGTTCCAAACTATTGTTTTAGCATCTTTTAAAGCATCTGCATATACTTTCATAGTTTCAGGTCCAATATCAACACCTTCATAATCATCTGGAATCTCACCGGCTTTAACAATCATAGTATTTGCATCATTTGAAAAATCATCTGCTGCAAGTGTATCTACAGGAAGAAGGAAATTAACTCCTTTTTCTTCAGCTTTTTTAATCATCTTAAGTGCATATTCTGCAAAATCTTTTTCAAGAAGAGATTTTCCAACTTTACCACCTTGTGCAAATGAAAATGTATATGACATACCACCACCAATTATTAATGTATCTACTTTATCAAGAAGATTTTCAATAACTGAAAGCTTAGAACTTACTTTAGCACCACCTAAAATAGCAACAAATGGTCTCTTTGGATGGTCTACAGCATTACCAAGGAAATTAATCTCTTTTTCCATTAAATAGCCTACTACACAAGTATCTACATACTTAGTAACACCTACATTAGAAGCATGGGCTCTATGAGCTGTACCAAAAGCATCATTTACAAAAACATCACAAAGTGAAGCTAGTTCTTTAGCAAATTCTTCACCATTTTTAGTTTCTTCAACACGATAACGAGTATTTTCTAAAAGAACTACATCTCCATCTTTCATAGCAGCTACTGCAGCTTTAGCATTCTCTCCTACAACTTCTCTATCTGCTGCAAATACAACTTCTTTTCCAAGCAATTCAGAAAGTCTTTTAGCAACTGGAGCAAGTGATAATGTAGGAACTGGCTCGCCCTTTGGTTTACCCATATGTGAGCAAAGAATTAATCTACCACCGTCGTTAATAAGTTTTTGAAGAGTTGGTAATTCGGCTGTAAGTCTAGTTTCATCTGTAATCTTTCCATCAATTAAAGGAACATTAAAATCACAACGAACTAAAACTCTTTTTCCTTTTACATTAATATCATCAATTGTCTTTTTGTTTAACATTGTAATCTCCTTTTAAAAAAAGAGGGTCGGTCCTAGAAACCGAACCCTCAAAAAGTTCAAATTATAATTATTGTAATTCAGCAAGATATTTGATTGTACGAACCATTTGGCTTGTATATGAATTTTCATTATCATACCAAGAAACAACTTGTACTTCGCTCATACCATTTCCAAGAGGCATAACCATAGTTTGAGTTGCATCAAATAATGAACCATATGTCATACCAACGATGTCTGAACTTACAATTTCATCTGTGTTATATCCAAAAGTTTCTGGATCAGAAGCAGCTTTCATAGCAGCGTTTACATCATCAACTGATGGCTCACCTTTAACTACTGCATAAAGAAGAGTTGTTGAACCTGTAGGTACTGGAACACGTTGAGCTGCACCGATTAATTTTCCTTTAAGTTCTGGAACTACTAATCCAATAGCTTTAGCTGCACCTGTTGAGTTAGGTACAATATTAACTGCTGCTGCACGAGATCTTCTTAAATCACCTTTTCTTTGAGGTCCATCAAGAGTCATTTGATCTCCTGTATAAGCATGGATAGTTACCATGATACCACCATCAATAGCCCATGTATCATTAAGAGCTTTTACCATAGGTGCAAGACAGTTAGTTGTACAAGAAGCTGCAGAAATTACTGAATCTTCTGGTTTAAGTGTCTTATGGTTAACATTATATACAATAGTTGGAAGGTCATCACCTGCTGGTGCAGAAATAACAACTTTTCTAGCTCCTGCTTTAATATGAGCCATAGATTTCTCTTTTGAAGTATAGAAACCTGTACACTCAAGAACTACATCAACACCAAGGTCTCCCCAAGGAAGTTTTGAAGCATCTGCTTCTGCGTAAATTCTGATTTCTTTTCCTTTTACAATGATTGAATTATCAGTACTTTCAACTTCGTCCTTGTATTGATAATTACCTTGAGATGAATCGTATTTTAGAAGATGTGCAAGCATCTTTGGAGATGTTAAATCGTTAATAGCTACAACATCATAACCTTCTGCGTTGAACATTTGACGAAATGCAAGACGTCCAATTCTTCCAAAACCATTAATTGCTACTTTTACTGCCATAATTACTTTCCTCCTAATTTTTGTTCACTGTTTACTCAGCAATATTATAGTTAGAATACTCTATGTATCCTAAAGTAATCAAACTCCAATAATTGTACCCTATTTAATACCAAAGTACAAGGTTAATTATGCCACTTTTTCAAAACATTTAGTTAAATGTATTGTACAAAATTACAATTTTAACAATCAAATTATGTTATTAAATTTATAACATAATTTTCAACATGATTTTTTCTTTTATATACTCAAAATGACCTTCTTATACATTTGAAAATCTCAAAAAAACCAATTTGCTATTATTTGTTTTAACAATTCTCATTAAAAATGAATTTCAATTTAGAAAAATCAATTTGCAAAAAGTTTATATAAACTACAATGTATTCATATGCAATATTCTTCCTTTAAAGTCTGAATAATATTTGAAACCACATTGCTGTAGCAAATCCCCTGCCAATTTAAAATCCGCTGCCACATCTTCTACTTTATGAGCATCTGATCCAACTGTAATGATTTCCCCACCAAGTTCTCTATATCTCATAAGAACTTCTACTTTAGGATGACAAAATCCAATACCATATCGAATGCCTGCTGTATTAATCTCAATACCCTTACCCTTGTGAATAATTGCCTTTAAAATTTCATCGATGATATCTTCAAAATTTGAATATGTATAACCCTTTACGCTACCATATCTAGTTACATAATCCAAATGACCAAGAGAATCAAAATTAGTGCCGGAATTTATTTTATTTAGCATATCTTCAAAGGCAATTCTATAGGCTTCTCTATCACTTCTATCTTTAAATAAAACCTTAGTTGCAACATCATGTCCCTCTGTCTCATGATTAGAACCTATTACAAAATCAAAAGGATACTTAGCTAATAAATCATTGTAATAATCAACACGCTTTTCATTAAAACCTAACTCAATGCCAATTCTAACATCGATTTTATCCTTATATTTCTCTTGCAGCGGCTTTAATGTTTTAAAGTATTCTTCTACATCAAAAACTTCTTCATCACCATAATCGAAATTATCTTTATCGAAATGATTTGTAAAAACTAGAGCCTTTAACCCTTTATTTATTCCCGAATTAATCATCTCCTCAGTTGTGCTGTGTGCATCATGAGAAAATGGCACAGAATGCATATGTGAATCAATTAAAATCATATTTATAACTCCTCAATTTTTAAATATTTTATATTTCAGCTTTAACCTTTGATTTCCGCTAAA
>JAISGP010000126.1 GCA_031263035.1 Lachnospiraceae bacterium
CTTGTAAATCAAGGTGAAATAGACAAAGGAGAACAAGTTGTTTGTGTTGTTACTGGTCATCTTTTAAAGGATCCTAATACAGCTATTGAAGCATGTAGTGATCCAATTGAAATAGATGCTGATATTGAAGAATTAAAATCAATTATATTAAAAAATAGTTAGGGAATAAATATTTTATTATTTTTATTCTTATTCATTTTCATTATTATTATTAGTTTTAATATTAATTATTTAATTATATTAATTGATTTTGATAAACTTTTTATTTTTTATTTTTTAATTCTAATTTTATTATTCTAATTTTATTTTTACTTTTAAAAATTATTATAATAATTATAATAAAGTATAATAAAATTAATGATAGTAAAAATTAATATAAATATATTATTCAGGATTTTTTTTCTTCACAATATATTACTTTTCATTTGCTTGGAAAATGAATAATAAAGTGAGGAAATAATATGTCATTAATGGATAAAAAAGATATAGAAATTTTGGAAGAAATGGAAACTGATAAAAAATGGTCTAAAGGCACATTTGTCGGATATAAGCACACTGTAAATCTATATACTACTTTTAATGAAAAAAATTTATATGAACTAATAACTGAAGCAGAATTAGAAGAAGAAAAAGGAGTCAGATGGAAAAATAGAAAACTCCTTAAAAGACTAATAAATTTTAGATCATACTTAATCGACAATTACAGTGGAAGTAGTGTATTTAATCATTTCAATAGAATAACAGCTATTTATAATTATTTTTTAATAGAAATACATAAAATACCTAAAATTAACACTAAAGCATTGAAAAATACAAAACCTATTAGTTTTCATGACTTACCTAGTAAAAAAATATTAAGAAAAGCAATAGAAATAAGTAAACCAGATATGGTTGCAATAATTTTTTTCATGAGTAGTAGTGGATGTGGGAAATCAGAAGTTTTATCATTCACAATAAAAGATTTTATAATAGCTACTAATAATTATCATGATATCTCCCACGAAATTGAGAATGAAAATCCAAAAGAAAGAAAAATCATTGAAAAAAACAATATTGACTTGCTTATTAAAACATTAATGGCTCATGAAAAGGTAATTCCTACTTTTGATATACATCGAGCGAAAACTAACAAATATTATTTTAGTTTTTGCAGTCATGAGGCAGTAACTGCAATATTAAATCATTTATTAACAAGATCAGATTGTGATAATTTAACATATGATTCAAAATTATTTAAAACTAATTATAGATATTTCAGTGTTAGATTCAAATACACTAATGATAAACTAGGGCTTGGAAAAGCAGGGAAATATAATACATTCAGTAGCCATATGCTCAGGAAATATCATGCGAGTAATTTAATAAGAAAAGGATCATCAGGTCATTCTTTGACTGAAAAACAGGTAGATGCATTACAAGGAAGGGCTAAAGTAGATACTCGAAAATCATACATGTTTGAAGATCATGAATCATTAAGAGAACAATATATCGAATGTTTAGACAATATTACTTTGTACGATGATAATAGTCTAGTTGAAAACTCAAATAAATATAAAAATATACAAAAAGATTTAGCTGAAAGAAAACAGAACCTTGTTAATTTAGAAAAAGAAGTTAAAAAGCTTAAAGAAGAAAAAGGTGATTGGGAAGATGAAAAAGTTGAAATGGAAGAAGCTATTTACTATCGGGTTATGAATAGCTTTAAAAACTTACCTCCTTAACTATTACAAAATATTTTTTTTAATTTTTAATAATATTATTAAAATTTAATTATTTGTTTTCATTTGCTCTTTCATTATACTAATTTTATATAAAAACCATTTATTTATTTAATAAAAAATAATAAGATGGTTGTGAAAAATTATGGATAAATCTTGTTTTCATGAAATAATTAGATCTTCAGGGTCTATTTTCAAAAATAGTGAAGTGTTAAAATTGTCTCACTTACCAGTATCTAGCATTCTACAATTAAGAGATAAACAAATTGCTAAAATGGCTGAATGCTGTCAATCTATTCAAAATGGAATAGCTGCTGAAAATATGTTTTTAAATGGGGGAGTAGCAACAGGTAAAACAAGCACTATGAAGTTATTCTTTCAAATGATAGAAAAAGAATTTTATAATGTTAAATGTATTCATGTAAATTGTTATAGGTATGATACAGAGTATAAAATTTATGCTAAAATTTATCAAATATTGTTGGGAAGAGAAAATATAAATGGTTTGCAGTTAAGTTATATGAAAGATAAAATTTTAGAATATTTAGTAGAAAATCGTATTGTTTTAATTGTAGGTTTAGATGATTATGAATTTATCCATAGTAGAAAACTTTTGAATGATATTTTTTATGGTTTTCTTCGTAGTGATGAGTTTTCAAAAGCAGAAATTAGTATCATTAGTGCTAGTTCAGATCGTAAAAGTCCAACTCTTCGTGATAATGTTAATACTACTTATCAACCCACAAACGTTTATTTTCCACCATATACTCAACCGCAAATTTATAATATTCTTAAACAAAGATGTGATGAGGGATTTTATCAGGGTGTAATAGGGGATGATCTTATTGAAAAAATTGCTGATTATACTTATGATCGTGGAGATTTAAGATATGGTATTAAATTGTTGATGAAGATAGGTAATAAAGCAGAAAGAGATAATTCAACAGAGATTTTAGAAGAATATTTATAATATTTTTTTTTGTTAATGTTTCATGACTAATATTATTTTTAAAAACATTTAAATAATATTACTTTCCATATACTAATATATGGAAAACCATATTTAAATTAAGATTGATTATAATAAATAAGAGTTGATAATTCATGACAACAATAAAAACCACAATTAATATAGATTCTGAAATAATGAAAACAATAAAACTAATAGCTGTAACTAAAAATAAAACACAGACAGAAATAATAAACAAATACCTAAAACAAAGCATAATAAACGAAACAGAAACTAAACACACAGAAACATTAAAAGAAAGAATAAAAAGGTTAGGACTTGAAGACAAAGTAAAAATAGCTAATGAAAAAACATATAATCCTGAAAGTGATAATTTTAAAAAAATAATAGGATCTGTAAAAGCACCTGATAATTTTGATCCAGTAAAGACCATAGATGAAATACACAAATAAGAAAGGGTTAAATCATGATATTTTTAGATGCAAGTTATTTAATTAGTTTACTTTTTAATGGACATGATAACCACGAAAAAGCTAAAGAGCTATATTATAAATTGGATAACGAAGAAAAAATAATATCAAAATTAGTAATTACAGAAGTTATTACTGTATTAGATAAAAACTTAAAAGTAAGCAAAGAATTATTAGAACATGCCTACAGCTACCTGAACACCGATTTTAACATAATAGACGATTATATATTTTTTGATAATGCAATGGAACAAGTTTTAAAACAAAAACATTTAGGTTTTTTTGATTGTATGTATATAACTATAATGGAAAAATTAGAAATAGAAAAAATAGCTACACTTGACAATGATTTTGATAAAATAAAAGGAATTAAAACAATAAAATAAAAACAAAAGTTTAAATTATGATAAGATAGAATAGCCATTTAATTAAATATAGCTATTTAATTATTCTATTTCATGCTCCAATTATGAATACTGAATTAGCTACAGCATAATTTTTTTTAAATCATTATTATTACCTTTATTTCTTTTTTTATTAATAGTTTAAATTATTTTACAATTATCATTTTCTTCTTTTTGAACTGTTCGGAATTTCCTAACAGTTGAATTTTCATCTAATTAATTATTTTTGATACAGGTATAGCTATTATTATTTTTCTTAAATACATATTTAATTATCTATTATTTTTTTGATACACATATAGCTATTATGACACACATTATTTTACACTCGTTACACTGGAAACACTGGAAATATAGGGGGGGTGTGTGGGTGTGTGTCGGGGGTCTGTGAGGGGTCTGTTACTTCTAAAAAGCTTTATATAGTAGTATCTACAAAATAAGAATTAAGTTTGGTAACATAAAAATATGGAGTAAAATAGCAAATATGAAAAAATTATAGATAGGAGGATATAATCATGGGGAAGAAAAACAGCATAAAATTATTTGAAAATAGCGAAATTAGAGCAGTTTGGGACGAAGATAAAGAAGAATGGTTTTTTTCAGTTATAGATGTTGTAAGAGTTCTTAGTGAGAGTAAAAATCCCAATCGATATTGGAGTGACTTGAAAATAAAACTAAAAAATGAAGGAAATAATCAGTCATACGAAAATTTCGTAAGACTGAAAATGCCTTCATCAGATGGTAAATATTATAAAACTGATGTAGCAGACACTAAACAAATTTTAAGAATTATACAATCAGTACCATCACCAAAAGCAGAGCCATTTAAAAGATGGTTAGCAAAAGTAGGGACTGAAAGGCTTGATGAAATAGCTGACCCTGAAAAAGCAATAGAGCGAGCATTAAACACTTACAGAGCGAAAGGTTATTCAGAAGCTTGGATTAATCAAAGATTAAAATCAAAAGAAATAAGAAAAGATTTAACTGATGAATGGGACAGGTCTGGTGTAGAAGGTAATGAATACGCAATATTAACAAATGAAATAAGCCAAGCTTCTTTTGGAATTGACACTAAAACCCATAAAAAAATAAAAGGTCTTAAAAAAGAAAACCTCCGTGATAATATGAGTACTGCAGAAATGGTAATAACTATGTTAGGAGAACTATCAACAACAGAAATATCAAAAAGTGAAAATCCAGAAGGGTTTGAAGAAAGCAAAGACATAGCTCAACGAGGCGGAACTATTGCAGGTAATGCCCGAAAAGAATTAGAACAAGAAACAGGAAAAAAAGTTTTAACAAAAAGAAATGCAAGAACCCCAGACCTATTAGATGAAAAATAATTCATAATAAAATCAAGAAAAAAGTATAAATTTTTTGAAAATAATTTAAATAAATTTAAATAAAAGTAAAAATAAATCATATGATTGTAATCATGAGATTTAGCAGTAGTGACTGACTCAAACGGTGGTGCAACACCTCGTCAATCTCTACTACATGGTTACGAAAAAACAAATACACTTGAGAGTGATAGTATCTTGGCAACCAATTATAAATATATGGCTTATATTATAAAAACCTTGCGATTTAATCGTTGTTTAGTGTTAGCGTTAGCTATCGCCGAATATAAGTTATTTACTATTTTTTTATTTGTTTTTAGAATATTTTATCTCTTCTCTGTGTTTTGTTTTTTTAAGAATTTAAACAATAGGTGATAAATTATGGAAGAAGAAAATGAAAAATATCCTCAATTGATACTTAAACCCAATGGAACTTATGAAATCTTAATTGATAAAGGCATTGAATTAAATTTTTATAATCCTGAATGTCTTAAAAAATACATTGAAGAAAATGACCTTAAAATTAATGGAAAGTACTGACTATTAAAAAAAATAAAAAGAAAAGAATTGTTGATATTATTCTAATCTATAATTTTTCAGTTTTGTAGACTCACCGATTTTCAGTTCTTTATCACTCAAAATCCCAAATTCAGTTTTTGCCATACTAAAAGTGAATTGTTCTTTGATTGAAAAGTCACTATCTTTGTTGTCAATACAAATAACATTGTTTTCTATTTCATTCATGAAATAAATATTTTTATGAATTTTTATAGCATTAGGAATTAATTTAACCATTTGAGGATTGATTAAAATAATTGTATCTCCATAATGAGACAATAATTTTTCTTCCAAATCATCAGAATTGATTATAGTTTGATCAACATTATCTATTAAATAATTTACAATTGATTCGTTCTCAGTAGAAATCATTTTTGCAATCGCATTTCCACAAACAAAATTAAAATCACTATAATCTACCGTCTGAGTGATTAAATTAATATTTCCAACATTACATATTACATTAGCTTTAATATTAGCCGAAACATTAGATGTTTGAATGAACGGTATTAATGTTCTTAACTTAGAACAGTTATTTAATTTATTTAATATTCGTTCCTTCGATTTTTCTATTAAATTTTCTTCATCTGTCATAATTATCACCTCCTTTATTGTTGGTGATAATACATTATGTAAAAACAAGTTAATAAAATTATAAAATTATGTAAAAAAAGGGGCATTTAGTTTAACAAAGGTAAAATACTTCCTTGGGTGGAAGAGCAAGAGGTTTGAGTCCTCTAATCCTCATTTATATAAGATATAAAATGAAAAAAATAATTAATCGACAGCTTTAATAACTCTAACAACTAATTCGTCTGTTTTACTGTCAAGATTCCATTCAAGAGTATCTCCGATATCAATTCCCAGATTCTTACGAATTAAAACAGGGATTGTTGCAACTCTCGCACCTTGACCACTTTTGAATACTTTACTAGTTTCACTCATTATCATAAACCTCCATTTGTAATTTATATATAATATATTATTGAGATTAATATATATACTTTTCTATAATAACTTATAGAAACATTTATATAAGAAGTTATATAATATTAAAATAATGAGTACAAAAAGACACAATTAAAATTTAGCACACTAATAAAATTTGTACTTAAAATTCATTGAATAATAGAGAAAATTTTCAAGAAGTGCAATTCTTGGAACTTTCTTAAAAATCTTGAGAGTGATAGAATGAAAGAAACTTTAAAGAATAACTGTATTTACCTAAAAAAAGGTGATATAGTAACTCATGACGGAGTATTATACACTCCTGAAAGACATGAGGCAATAGAACATTTAATGAGTCCTGAAGGTATAAAAGAACTTATTAAAGAAGAAACTAAAGACACTATAAAAGGTGTTGGTCAACATGGCTAACCCAGAATACTCTTTTTGTGATGAACCTACTTGTATATTTCATAGTAGTTCTGATTTTATTTTTAACAGTTTAAACTCTCTTAATAAACCAAGAAGAGCTGATTTAAGTGTAATAAAAGCTCACCAAGAGGGGATTTTATGAATGATTACTTGAATGATTTTAAATTCAGATTAGAGCTTTTAGAATATGATTTACCAATACTTTATAGGAAAATAAAGGAGGGTGGTTAAAAAATGAATAATAATAATGGATAAAATTTTCCTAAGAGTAAAACAACAGTACAACGCAGTAAACTAAAAAACTTAACCTGTTGGTTACTTCTCAGTTATTTATCAGATAAATATTGCATTATTTTTACTATGCAACTGATAATTGATGTAAAAATCTGGATTAATTCCCACATAATTACCACACCTCCATTTCATTAGTAACAAAAGATTATACTATGCCTTAAATAATCTTTTTGCTCTGTGTTATGATGTTATATTGTTTGGAGGTTGTTTTGAGGAAAATAATATCCAAACTTTATATTTATGATTAATAGTTGTTAATAAAAGTAACGAAAAATAGCAAAGATTAGAAAAATTATGTTAAAAAAAATAAGTAAGAACTGCTTGTCTGCAAGTACTTCTCTAGTAAAAGCACTTAATCCAGAATGCAGACGGAGCAGGGAAAGACAGATACACTAGAATTCACATAACTGTCTTTAACATTCGCAACACTAACTTTTGAAAAGTTATGGCAAATAGACTATTAGGCATAGTCAAACTAAAATTATGTTCATCATATTATTTAAAAGTTTTTAATGGAGGTATAGAAAAAAATGATAAGAAAAAATGAGAAAAAGGATTTAAGAAATAAGGTAGGATCTATGCAATTACCAGTTACTCCCCTACCTTAGATTTCTAAGGTTACACTAAAACTAATTGAGATGATTTAAAAAAAATCTTCAAAAAATGCAACCAATTATAGAATATAAGGTTAAAATTATTTAAAATTAACTAACTATCAAAATGAAAAAAAAGTTAAAAATCGTATGATTTTATAGTGAATATTAGGAGTATGAATTTGTTTAGTTTATAAAAAAAATATTGTTTAATCTTCAGCTTTGGTGATTATAATTTCTTTGTCATCTGTGACATTGAAATATAAATGATCTCCAATTTCAGCTTTTAAGATTTGTAATATTTCACTAGGAATATTAACTCTGCTAGAATTAGTTTTTTTATTAGCATAGGCAATTTTCCTTTTATATCTAAACATTATATTCATACCTCCTTTTATGTTTTTATGGGTATATATACTATACACTTCAAAGTATATAAACTTACCTATAATAAACCACTAATAAATATTATAAAAGGTAACCTTTATATACTATAAAGTCCAATGTAATAACAAGAAGAGTTGAGAATTACCAGTTCTTGACTTTTCAAACTATAACTAATTGAGATGTAATTATGAATAAAGAAATATTTGAAAACATTATAGATTGGCATTTAAGCCAATCAGAAATCAATGACAATGAATATGACGAATTCTTAGACCGTGTAGGTGGTTACTAATGAAAACACCCCCTACTACTGAAGAATTGAAATGTATGCAGTGTGTCGCTTGTACTTGTGAATACTGCTCTAATTTTAAACCAAAGGAGGACTAAATAGAATGTCCTCCTCCTTAAATTGTACTGAACTACTTGAAGAGTTAAAGTACAAGGAAGAAACCAACCGCTTATTTTATCAAGAAAACAAAATCCTGAAAAAAGAATTACACTCTTTAACTGAACGATTAGAAGCAGTTGAAGAATTTAGGGATAAAATAAGTCTTATTTTAAACAATGAAGAAAACTCCTCTATTAAAGACAAGCTTATGGAGTTGATCTAAATGAAGTGTGAATTCCACGAAAAAGAATGTAAATTCTGCCTCGAACATAATATTGAGAAGCAGAAAGCAGTAGAACAAGAAGAAAAAGAGTTTAAGGGTCTTTGTGGTGGTTACTAATGTTTAGTTTTATTACCAAACCTTTAAGAGAGTTTGAAGAGTTAGAGGCTCGTAGAACTGTTTTAAATAAAAAGGAAGAACAGCCTGTAAGGTTGTTTAAGAGGAGGAGCAGTTTATGAGATTATCAGATTTCATAAGTGAAACAGAGTTCCGAGATTATTTAAACTCTGGAAGACCTGTAACTTGTTTTAGCAAGGCAAAGGATTACAAAGAGGCTAATTTATGAAACCACAGCCTCATTTCAAACTAACAACCATAATAGTGTTGTTAGTATTTCTTGTAGGGATAGTAGCAACGTCAGCTATTGAAATACAAGAAGTAGAAGCAAAAAAAGTAATTAAAAAATCTGTTGAAAAATTAAAAAAAATAAAAACAATAGGGAAGAATGCTCCGACCCTTGTAAAGATGAATAAAACCCATATTTACATAAAAGGAGCTAAATGTTCTTGCGGAAAACAAGGACACTACTACCGAGATAAAACAACAAATAAATTCAAAAATCAATGTCCTTTCTGTAAAAAATACAATACTCTTGTTTATAATAAGAAAAGAGTAACGGAAGGGGAATTAACTTGTAAAAAGTGTGATTTTGATGCTTGTTGTTTTGAGGGAAATGATAAAAGTGGTAGATTTAGGAAAACAATAAAAAGGTGGAAATGATGACTCAAGAAAGTTTATTAGAAAGTGCAATAGGCGATTACGATTCACGGCACGGAACTGTTGAAATGCATATCAATGACGAATTAACAGATAAGGATAATTTAACTCAAGCTGATTTTAGCAATGATTGTAAATGTGAAGAATATGTACAAGTAAGAAAAAACTACAGCATACTACTTCCAGAATTAGTAAATAACTTAATTAACGACATCAAAGTTGCTAAAAACAAAGCAGATAAAGCTAAATTTGATGTGTATGATAAAAGACAAGAATTATGGTTAGACCCTGATTTAGATGAAAAAATCAAATCAATAAATGGTGCAAGTAGAATAACCGAGAAAATGAGAGAACAATATGTTCGCAAAGAAACCAAAGACTTGGAAATAATCAGATATAAAGCTGAAAATGAATATGAAACATTATTAAAAATATATGAAAGATTATAAGGAGGAATAAAATATGGCATTCGAAGAAATAGTAAGTGATGGAGAAGATGGAGGATACTGGAATCCTGTAACTGTGGGTCAAAACATAGAAGGAAATTTAAAAGAATTTGAAACAGATAACTGGAACAAAAAAAGAATGGTCTTAGAAAAAGAAAATGAAGAAGAAATAAGACTTCCAGGGCATTCTGATTTGCAACAATACAGTAAAAAATTAAGTGTTGGAGATTACATAAGAGTAACTCTTATCAAAATTAAAGAATCTAATGACCCTGATTACAACGATAAACCTTTTTATAAAGTAGAAGTTGATCCTGAACGAAAAGTAATTTACGAGGAAGTGGAAGAATGAGTGAAACAAGTTTAGCTACTGTGGGGCAAAATATGGCTCCTTCATTAACTAAAAAAGATGCTGAAGATATAGCATCAAGCATAACTGGTGAAATGTATAGTGTAGGAGGTACTAATAGAGTACCCGACTCAAGAGTTATTCAATCTTTAAGTAATGCGAAGCATTTAACTACTAAAATTGTTAGCTACCATCAGGATGAAAAAGAAGCGAGTGTTGTTGTAGAATGTAGTGATGGGCAATCTACCGTACAAAGTGTTGTTAATCATATATTTTCAACAGTTATGCAAGATAAAATAGTTTCAATGGTTAAAAAAGAATTAGAAAAGAAAAAAGAAAAAGAATCTTTCAAAAATTCTAAACCTTATAAATCATTTTGCTTTAATGATTTAGATAATCCATTTGTTGTTGATGAAAACGGGAGTGCAATTCCTAATTTAACTTTACAAGGACAATTAAAACTTGTTAATGATATGACAAGATTTAAAACATTTGCAATTAGAGATGCAGACACTAAAGCAAGTAAAAGAGCACAAATGAAAATATTAAATCAAGAATGGCGAGACCCTGAAGAAATCGAATCTGAAGACGATGAAGTTTCTAAAGTTAATAATAACAAAGCTGTTAAGAAAGAATCAGTTATAAATAAAAATGAATCTAAAAAGGTTAAAAAAACTGTTAAAAAACAAAAGAAAGAAACAAAATCCGAACCTGTGGATGCTGATTTCAAAACCAAAGAAATTAAAGATCCAAAAGAAGAAAATCCTATCGAAGATATGGTAGCTTCTCAAAAACTTGAAGAAATAAAAAAAGACCTTGAAAGTAAAGGTTTCAAAACCAGTAAAAAAGCAATTAAAGGTCATATGAAGTTAATGGTTAAAAACGAGGCTATTGAGTTTGATGAGGAGATGCAGAGTAGAGTAGAAGCCCTACTTTAAACATCTCCTTTTTTTTATTATAAGATTTTGGAGGAGGTGAGGAAACTGGAAAACATTATAAGCATTAAACAAAGATTAAAAAGATTCTTACAATTATTTCATCAAACAGACATCGAAGAACTGCAAAAATCAAATAAAAAAGCAGTATTAGAAATAGAATTTTATGAAATAAATGATTATTTTATAGATGAAAATCACGGATCAATACTTGATCAAAATAATTTTTTCTTTATTTTAAGTCAAGCAGAAGAAGAAATTAACAAAGATAGAAGTGTTAGAAACTGGATTTCTATAAAAATTGTTAATATTAATCATAATGCTAAATTAAGAGAATTAGACACAGACCATATTGGTAATTTTATTAGTACAACCGCAATGGTTAAAAATATAACTCCTATTCAAGCAAGAATCAAAAGAGCTATTTATGAGTGCAGAGGCTGTATGAGACTTCATGAAATACAAATTCCTGAAGGTTCTGCCATTATCACTCCAAGTTTATGTGTGGAATGTGGAGGGAAATCATTTAGGTTATTATCGGATGAATCAGAATTTATCGATTGTCGTTTTGCTAAATTAGAAGAACCATTAGAGCTTAGACAAGCAGGAATAACAAGAGAATTTAAAGCTTATATGGATAGTTATCTTGCAAGTCCTAATCATGTTATTAAACCTGGTGATGTTTGTGAGGTTTCAGGTATTTTCGATGTTGTTAAAAATGAGAAAACAAAAGACTGGGAATTCTTATTTAAACTTCATAATATTAAACCCCAAAATAGTGCATATGAAGAGATAAATTTATCAGAATCTGATATTAAAGAAATTGAAGAATTAGCTTATAATCATGATATTTTTAAACTTTTTGTTAATAGTTTAGCACCTAATGTTTATGGTTATGAAGAGATTAAAGAAGGCATTGTACTTCAATTATTTGAAGGAGATAGACCGAAAGACGATGTTTTTAAATCTGAAAATGTTGACCGTTGGATTATTCATATATTATTAATTGGTGATCCTGGTATTGGTAAGAGTAAGCTTGTTAAAGAAGTTAGTCTTGTTGCTCCTAAGGGCATTAATGTTAGTGGTACTGGTTCTACTCAAGCAGGTTTAACTGCCAGTGCTGTTAAAGATGAATTAACAGGTAGTTATGCAATGGAAGCAGGGGCTTTTGTACTTGCTGATAGTGGTATTTTAACAATAGATGAATTTGATAAGTTAAATTCTAAGGTTCAAAAGAGTTTAAATGAGCCACTTGAACAATTAACTGTTAGTACAGCTAAAGCAGGTTTAGTGCAGACAATGAGTGCAAGAACTTCATTATTGGCTGCAGCTAATCCTAAATTTTCAAAATGGGATAAATACGAAAGCATTCATAAACAATTAGATATTCCTGATTCTACTTTGTCAAGATTTGATTTAATCTATATTATGGAAGATAAGATTGATGAAGATAATGATAGGGAGCTTTCTACTAAAATCTTACAAGAAAATTATTCTTTAGATAATAATTTAGATGTTTTAGAGGTTGATTTATTAAAAAAATATATTACTTATGCTAAAAGTGAGTGTCATCCAGTTTTAACTCCTGAAGCTGAAAAAGCTATTAGTGATTTTTATGTTGAAACTCGTAAAGCTGCTTTAAGTAATGATGATAGTAAGCCTATTACATTAAGAGAATTGCTCGTTGTTAAAAGGTTGAGTATTGCCCGTGCTAAAGTTGAATTAAGAGAATATGTTGAACTTAGGGATGCTTTAGAAGCTATTCGTATTTATAAGTATTCGCTTAATAGTCTTGGTCTTGATCCTACTATTGCAGGAGAATTGCAAAATGTGAAGAGTGATCGTGAGATAGAGGTTATTAAAAAAGCAGAGTCTTTGATTAAAGAGAATCAGGGTTTGTTTGGTTTTAATTTAAATGATGATATTGTTGATGATATTAAGAGTGAGTTAAAGGTTTTGTGTAATGGTCGTGATGATGTGGTTGATGATGTTTATGATGAGGCATTTAAAAATATTACTAATAATGGTTGAAAGTATTACTGTTTTGAAATTCACTCTATAAGGGTAAGTGTAATTACGCACTTTACGGTCGTACGACCGTAAGGGCTGTGCTTTCCCGTGAGGGGGTGGCACTAATTTCAAAAAATTATTACTAATAATGGTTGAAAGTATTACTAAATTGGAGGAAGTCGCAATGGGAAAAAAAGATCTTAAATTAACTATTGATGAAATAGTTGTGAAAAAAGCAAAAGAAGAAATCCCTAACATAAGTAAACTTGTAGAAGAAACACTAAGAACATATTTAGATGCAAAAGACAATGATGAATTCCTAATAAGAACAAGAATCAAAGCAGAAGAAGAACAAATAAACAGATCACAAACACAAATAGATTTACTAAACGCACAACTCAAATTACGAAGAGAAGCCAAATATGGAGAAAAAACAACAAAAAATAGAGCATGGAGAAGTATCTGGGACAATTATCGTAATTATGGAACATATAAAGCAGATGACATGGAACATGCAATAACGACACTTAAAAGAACTGAAAAAGAATTAAACTCACTATTAGAATTAATTAAATCATATGGGCGACATTTAGATGGATTAAAATCTCAAGAATGGGATTATGTAAAACAATTTGAAAAAGAACTATAAAAGGAGGGTAGAAATGATATTCGATAAATCTTTAATCACAAATGGAAAAGTTCTAATTGACACAAGAGAAGGCAAAAGAAAAGACAAAGCAATTAAATTCTTTGGAAGTGAAAACTGCGAAGTTAGACACTTAGAAACAGGAGATTTTATATTAAATGTTGATGGGGAAAACAAAGTAGGAATAGAAGTAAAACAAGTTAAAACTGATTTATTTAGTAGTTTAGATAATAAAAGATTGTTTCGCCAAGTATCAAGAATGATAACAGAATTTCCAATACACTATGTTTTAATAATTGGTAATCCTGTTGAACATATTGTTAAAATGCAGATTAAAAAGAAAAAATATCCTTATATGGACTGGAATTATTCTGTTAATAAATGGAATGGTGCTTATACAAGCTTATGTCAAGTAACTCAAGTAGTGTTTGCAAATAATCCTAAACACGCTATAAGATTAATGAATTTATTGTTTAAGAAAAGTACAGATGGTAAGAACAGGGTTTATAATTATCTTGAAAAATTCAATAATCCTGCTGTAACTTATTTATCCTGTATTAATGGCATAGGACAAAATAAAAGTGAATTAATATGTGAAGAACTACATCTTGAAACATTAAAAGACCTATTATGTCTTAATGGTGATGACCTAACAAGTATTAATGGTATAGGTCATAAAACAGCAGTAAAAATAATGGAGGCTCTCAAATGAAATGTCCTAAATGCAATTATTGGAAATTATCTAAAATAATCACTCACGGCAATGGTAGGTTAGAAATTACTTATAGGTGTCGACGGTGTGGTTATGAGAGTGTAGAAGATTTAGAAGAAAATATTGACTTTAAGGTAGGTCAGACAAAATTAATGTAAAAGGAGCTATTAGTAATGGAAGCTATTAAGAAATCAGAAGCATCCAGATTAGGTGTTACTCAACACAAAGTCTCAACAGAATTAACAAAAGTTTTCAAAAATAATCGTGTTGAGAGAATTGAATTGCACGAGAAAACTGTTGAAAAAGGTACTACTGATGTTTTAAGATTTTATTTTATTAATAATCCTAATTATTTAGATATTGAGGCTAAAGTTTTAAATTGTCTTGGTGATTTGTATTTGAATTTTGGAACAGGTAGGAGGGTTTAAATAATGACTAATAAATGTGACAATTGTGGAAAAGAATTAGAATTAAAGAATGTATTAACTATTATATTTGATGAAAAAGGACATCAATTTTGTAGTCCAGAATGTCAAAGGAATCATGACAAGTTTTTTAGGTATTTACATCCTACGAGTTTTATGAAAATTTAGCAGATTCATTATTTGAATAATAGGAGGTTAATATGAATTTAAATCATTTAGAAAGTTTTTTAGACAAATGGACTAACTGGGATAGAGTATATTCTGGTTCTTATTCAGATAAAGAAGAAGATAGTTTAGAATTAAGTTTAAACATTGATTATCTTGGTAAAAACCGTTCTAAACACAATATAGTTAGATTAAGTCATAATTATCATAAAGGTAAAAAGTCCCCTAAATATAACCCTGATTTTACTTTTATGGGTTATGATAAGGAAGCAACTGAATTAATTATGGAAGAACGGTTAATTCATCCCGAAGTTCTTAAAACTGAAATTATGATGTTATTAATAGAAATGAGTAGGGATTTCCAAGAAACCGACTTTAATATGCAAAGGCAATTAGTATTAGTAGATTTAATGGATTTAATAGGATTTAATGAAGATAATCATAATATTTTGTTAGAAGCAGTATTAGGGGAAGAGTAATGATTAGAACAATATTAGTGGTAGGTTTAATAGTTGGAGTAATAATTTTAATGAAAATAGTGGAAGAGTGAATTATGACAAGTAAAATTAAATTAACAGGAGAACAAAGAAAACAAATAACATTACAAATCTTGTGGGAGGCAAGAGAATTAACTAATAGGCACATAAAAGAGATGAATGGGGTTATACATAGTGATATTAATGTGGCTGAAATACTCAACGAATCAAGAATAAGTAATGTATTATTCGAAGCATTGAATGAATTAAGGGATTTTAAATTCAGAGGTATTGAAATTAAATTAGATGAGGAGTGATTAAAATGCAGATACTGTTACATGAATTACAAGAAAAAGAGTCAAATAGTAGTTGGAGATTACGACTATTCAATATGTTAGATTTAGATAAAATACAACCAAACAATGGAGATATTACAAAACAAGTTATTTTTATAAGCCCTATGAATGATAGGGGTACTGATTTTATTAGTTCATACGATTATTTATTTCGGCATAAAAATACGTGTGTTTTATTATCTGTTAATGAAGATTATAGTTTTGATAGAATTAATTTCTGGGTGCAAGATCAATTATTTGGTTTTGCAAGAGGACAATATTTAGAAACTATGCACCCTTATACCTACTGTGGAAAAAAGCCAAATGAAGTTATAGAATTTGAAAACAAAGCTAAAAAGTTAGGCATTCTAGTTTTTAGCAGTTTAAAAGATTGTGCTGATTATTTAAATAATTATCAGGAGGGAGAATAAGTATGCCTACTATAGACGAAATTCGGGAAGAAAACGCTGAATTAATGAAAACAGTAATAGCTAATTGTATAATTATGGGTTCTCAAGGATTTCATTTACGTTATAGAAATAGTGGAAAAGACTATTTGGTTTCTTTAAATATAACTGAAACAGATTATGATATTGAGAAAATTTAAAGGATATTCAGAATTAAAATGGACTGATAATGTTTATTTGTATTTTTTTAAGAAGGTAGAGTAAAATGACTAATGTAAAAGAATATTTATTAAAATTAAAAGAATTAGAAGATTTCAAAGAAAAATTAGAAAATCATATTGAATTAGATAAAACAGACCACGACCCTCATTACTTAAGATATTATTTTAAAAAACCACTCAAATTCATATTAGATCATGGAAAAGCAATTATAACAGTTGATAGATTAGATATTAACTCATTACCCCGACCTAATTTCATATTTGTTGATTATGGGAATAAAAAAGTTAATTCTGTTTATGAGGCAAGTTTAGATAAAATAAATAGTATCAAGTTAGGATAATTAAAATAGCTATTATAAATAGGGTGGAGATTATTGTGTTAGCTACTAAAACTGAAAAGATTTTACATTCAAATTTATCACCAAAAGAAAAATGGGAAGAGATAGATAAAAGAACAAGATATTATTGTGAGCCTCGTGAGGATCGTAGAATGAAAGATAAATTAAGCATAGCTGATAACTTAATGGATAAATTAAATATTAAAGAAAACATGAAAAAACAGATAAAATATATGATCACATCCGAATTTAAAAATTTCAAAGAATTAAGTAAAAATTGTAGTAATGAGCAAATAATAGCTTTAATGATATTTTATGTAATGAAATCACACAACTATAACCTAATAATTGAGAAATATAAAACATTCACAGAATTGAAATTAACTAATAAACATTACATGACATTTACTACTAAGCTTTGCAGATATTATCAAAATAAAATACCAGTAAATATTGAAATTTGAATAGCTATTTCTATCTTTATTATAGTACAATGTTAAAACAGAAATATAAAAAAATTCACGGATTTGCTATGTCCTATTATATAGTATATATGCTTGAACTAAAACATTGTCCTATTTGTGAAGAAGAGAATATTCAAATATCATATGATAATCGAAAACAACAATTCAGATTATACTGCAATAGTTGTAAAAAAGATTATATATTATCTAAAAAAGTTAAAATAGAATGTCCTCAATGTAAAAGTATTGATATTCGTTTTGATGAAGATGAAACCACTTGTGGCGAATGTAATCTTGTTTTAGCAACTACTTATGATTATGTAGCTGGTTTTAAAATCAAACTACCTTGGGGTTTAATATTATAAAACTTTATGATTTGATGGAGAGAGAATTGTTTTTTTTTTTACATCATTCAAATATCTCACTTCTTTATCCTACTTTCTCCATCAAATGATAATCATAATGGCAGGTACGAGGTTTAAATCCTTGACTTGACTAAAAAAAACAATATTTAAAAATACTAAAATAAATTGCTTTATAGTATTTTTTAAGGTTTCACTGTAAGTTTTGGGAGATTAAATTCTCCCTTAAATATTATTATTAATTCTGTCAATATGTCATAATGTGTCCGTTAGTGCCCATTTTTATATTAATTCTGTCAAAAAAATAGCTATTAGGTTTTGATTTCATGGCTCCCAAATCTAAAATTGAAAGTTCAAAACATTATGATGAGATTTTAGGAATGATTAAAGAGGGCTTAAAAGCTGAAGACATTGAAGATTATTTAAAATCTAATTATGATGAGCATATTTCTTCTAGGACTATTCGACGTTATGTCAAAAAAATTAGGACAAAAACTAATCAGAAATACTATGACAAAAAGAAGGATGAAAAAGTAAGTAGTTCTAAAATGAAACAAACCCAAAACAATACTAAGTTTGATGAAGTTGTTGATAAAGGAGTAGCTAATAAAGAAGCTTTTGATGAGGTTGTAGCTAAAGGAGTTTCTGATTTGGAATCTCTTGATAATATTATAACTGAAGCTAAAAATCTTAAGCTAAAAATCAATAATATTAAACCACAGTATCATGAGAATTATCATGTTAATTCCGAAGTTGAGATAGAAAGGTTAAAGATTCAAGCTAAAAGATTAGCTATTCAGGCCGTCAAAACTAAGGCAGATATTTTAAAAACAGATCCTGGCGGTGATGACAATATTAAATATTTACCAGTCATCATTAGTTCAGATGAAGAAGAAAAGTTAAGAGAAGAGATTGAGGATGAACTTCAATGACAGGCTACGAAGAAAAAAGAAAGCCAAACTCTCATCAGCCTACTTCACACAAGAATATTTTGGATATAAATTAGCTCCTTTTCAAATTGAATTACATAATGTTATAGATAAATATCCTAATGTATTAGCTACCGTTGCTCGTAATACTGGTAAAACTGATGTTATTCTTGCTCCTAAAATATTACACACTCATTTATTCAATAAAGATAAATCAAGTTTGTTAACTAGTCAGTCTAATGATTTAATTAAAAAAACTATTAATTTAATTGATAGTGAGATTGGGAATAATGAATTATTACTTGAAGATTTTAATCTTGAGTTAAGTGATTATAAAAGAGTTAATAATGATTTAACTTTCAATACAAGTAAAAAATGGTCTAGTAAACAATACACTATTGAAGCTCGTAGTATAAATAGTAGCTTAACTGGTAACCATTATCATTATGCTTGGTATGATGATCTTGAAGATGATAAAAGTGTACTGACAGCCCATAGTAGGCAGAAAACTAAAGATTTCTATAATACTACAATAGCTCCATTATTAAATCCTGGAGCTAAAGAAGTTGCAATGGGTACTTTCAAACATTTAAATGATATTTACAATGATTGGATTAAGTCGAAATTATGGTATCACTATCAAGCCCCTATTATTACTAAATTACCTGAAAGTTATGATTTTGTCCTTGATGAAAATGGTGTTGTTATAGATGTTGAAAAAATCGTAGGTGCAGGTAAGTTACTTTTCCCTCAAAGATGGAGTATTAAAGATATACTTTTAAAAATAGCTAAAATTGGCCGAACTGCTTTTGAAAGAGAATATCAAAACAATCTCGAAGCTTTAAAAGGCACAACCCTCAAACTTGAATGGATTGAGGATACAAAATGTGCGATTACAAAAGAAGCAGCTAAAGAATATGGAGTAGACCCAATACCTCCATTAGAGAACTTAGAAATTTATCAGGGCACAGATGTAGCTATTGGTGAAAAAGAACAAAATGATTACTTTGTCTGTGAAACTATTGGAGTTCAAAGACAACCCAAATTCAAAATATTTGTATTGGATTGGTTCATGGATAAAATAGATTTTCCAACTCAAATGACAACAATGGAAGATTTATCTTATGCTAGTTTAAATCCAATATGGAATAAGAGAATAGATAAGTCTGGTAGGTTGTGGAATGTTCTCACAAGCAAAATAGAATCTAATGCTTATCAATTAGCATTATCTCAAAATTTAATCCATGAAAAAGGATTGAATATTATTCCCGAGCCAAGTACTCAGAATAAACATGCAGCTATAATAGCTAATAGTGTCAAGTTTCAAAATAAATTAATTTGGCTACCCATAGACCACCCTCATTATAATGATTTCATAAGACAATATAGTGATTTCCCTAAAGGAGCTCATGATGATATGTTAGATGCTCATAGAATAGCTACAAGCACTATTATTAATATACCAAAACCAAAATCAACAGTTAAGAAAATACCGTTTAGGAGAAGAAGAATATGAAAGTAATGTTACTACAACATACAGAGAACCATCCGTTAGTTAATAAATCTATGATTATGGAATCTCCTAAGCCAAGTCAATTTCCTATTGAGAAAATGAAAGGAGATCTTATTGAACCATTGATTGAACCAACAAGTGTTAAAGAAATGATTAATAAGTCAGGTACTCTCGCTGATGGTATTAGTGCTTTTGCAGAAGATATTATTCTTAATGACATTGTTTTCACAGATGAAAATGAAAAATTAACACAATTTTATAATGCTAAAAATAAATTAGAATTAAGTTATGCAGTAGAAGACTGGGTAACTTATGGTTATGGTGCATTAGAATTATTACATGATGAATCTGGAAAAGAATTGAAAAAATTTAAACAGATCCCTGCTGATACTTGTCGTGTTAAAAAAGTAAAAAATGCTGAGAAAGATGAACAAGGTAATGATACTTATAGCTATTATTGTGTTCAGAGTAATGAGAAAAAACAACAAACAACGTTTAGATTTTCTCATAAACAGTATACTGATGATGATATTGAGAAATATAGAGAAGTTTTATGGTTCGGTGGTGGGTCTGAATCTGATTGGTATAATAAACCCTTATTTTTGAGTAAATATAATGATTTACTTATTGATGTTGGTATTAATGTTCTTAAAAAAGATGATGTAGTTAGTGGAAATCAACTAAGTGGTATTTTCACAGTTGCAGGTACCAATATAGATGAAAATTTTGAAGAGGAGCTTGAAACTAACATTACTGATAATGGGAAAGGGGTTCTTAGTTTAGTAATCAGATCTGATGCTATCCCAGGAACAGATAATAAACCTCCAGAAGTTAATTTTATAAAACTTGATAAGTCTGGTGCTGATGACCTTGATAATCAACAAGATAAAGCACAAAAAGCTATATTACAATCGTTTAAAATGCCACCTACTCGATTAGGTCGTTTAGATGATACAGAATCTATGGCAAGTAATAAATCAGATAATGTATGGAATATTTATACTAAAACTGTTCAAAAATCACAAATGATTATTCAGATATTTATTGATACTTTTAATGAAAATAAATTTGAAATAACAAGTCCTTGTGAGATTAGTACTCCTATATTTTATGATGAAACTGCTAATAAATCTCAAGAGATTAGGGACACGGCCAAAGACGCATTTTTGGATTATGAAACTGCAATATTGGCTTTGGCTAAATTACACCCTGAATGGAATATTGATATTGGAGCTGTTAAAAAAGACCCTGTACTTAAAGCAAGATACTTTAATGGTGTTTTGTTAGGTTCTAATAATGAACCAGTAGATACAATACAAAATCTTGATGATAAGATTGATGAGTTAAGAAGTAGCTGATGATTATGGAACTCATATTAAATAAAAAAGAATTAGCTATTAATTTATTACAAAATGCTCGAAATGAGTTGATTAATAAAAGAGCTAGTTCATTTGAATTAAGTATGAATCAGATAGAATCATTAGTTATTGATAATCTTGTAGAAAGTAAACTTAAAGACAATCCTGAAAAATATGATGAATCAGCTATTCGTAGTCAAGTTGAAAAACTATATTACACTCAATTACAACCTCATTATGAGAAATTAATGAAAGAAACAAGTAACCCTATTAGTAAGATTACTGTTCAAAACAATTTAAAAGATAAGGTTTTTGAAGCATCTGACCGTACTATGGAGGCAATAAATGGTAATCGTGATTTCATAAAAAATGCTATGGATAAGACAATTAGCTATGATAGTAGTTTTAAAAAACAATTACTAAAAGAATATGAAAAACTAACTGGAGCTAAACCTGTAGCTAGTCGGCAGAACATCTTTAATGAAGCTGGCAAAGCTGTTGGAAGTAAATATGTAGGTAAAAATGGCGAACCTTTTTATTTTAAACCTGTAACTGGAACTCCTGAATTATCTTATCGTCAGATTGGAAGAATAGCTTATAATAATGAGAGAAATGCTATTGAATCTGTTAAAATGGAAAAAGCACGACTTAAAAATGAAGAGCGAATAAGTCAAGGCAGAGACCCATTATATATTGCTAAAGAATGGAACTGGTCAGGACTTGCAAACACCAGACATTCAGGTATGGACGGTCAAGTAGTAGCATTAGAAGAACCTTTTATTGTTACCAACGAAATAACTGGTGATGTTGATGAAATGCAACACCCTCAAGATGGTAATGGTTCTGCAGCTAATGAAATTAATTGTGGTTGTGGATATACATTATTGACTAAGTTGATGGTTGAAGACCGTGGACTTGATCCCAATGATTACTATGATTATGGTAGTAAAAATAATCTTGAAGAAATAAAAGTAGAAGAAATAAATCCTCCGTTTAGTGGTGCAGGATTTGAAAAAATGGAAACCCATAATTTCAAAGATGTAACTATTAGGATGTCTCCAGATGCAAAATATACAAATATTAAAGAAATAAAAAGTACATATGATAACTTACCAATAGGTGCGAAAAAAAGTGTAAATAATATTTATGTATCAAATAAAACTAAAGGTGGAGGATTAGTTTTTGGTGAAGCAAATATTAGTAATGGAGATATAATATTATATAACTCCCATAGGAATTATGATGTTAAAAGGACTTTACATCATGAAATAGGGCATTCATTAGATATTAGGGGATTTGATAACAATGAAGCTATTGGTGTGTATAGACTTAAAATTAGCTCTTCTAAGGAATACCATAAAGCTTATCTTACAGATAAAAGATATAATAAAAAGATAGAAAAAGAAACTGGAGAAAACAGACCATACTTCACATCACCTATCACAAATAAAGATAATCCTGATTATGCTATGGATGAATACAAAAAGTATTATAAAAATAAAAATAATATGAAAGATGCTAAATATAAAGAAGACTTCGCTGATGGTGTTGCAGGTTATTTAGATAATAAAAAAACATTTGAATCATTTTTCCCTAATAGGGCTAAAATAATTGAAAGAGCTATGAACGGATGGTAATATTATGGCAATTGGTTTTCCTGATGTAGATGTATATGAAGAAAATATTCCTTTAAAAAATGGGGAAAAAATAATTAAATATTTAAATAGGAATCATATGGAAGCTTATGATGATGAAGATAATGAAATTCCTTTGGATGAAATTCCCGAAAATAAAAGATATGAAAAAGGCAATAAAGCTACTGGAGAATTCATGGAAATTTCTGTTTATGATGGTGAAGATAATTTATTGAGTAAGGAAATCAAGAGTAATCCTATAGCTGAAGAAAACAGTAAAATCATGATAAAAGCAGATTATGGGTTCTTATTTCCAGCAGTGTTTGAAAAGAAAACTCCTGATGAAAAGAAGAAAATTGTAGATGACTTGAAAGAAAATGATGGTGTTGTTTTTAAAGAATTTTGTGAAGAGCAACCTGAATTCATAAAAGAATTAGGAATAGAAGAATATATTTAATTTTTAAATTTATTTAGTAATACTATTTTAAGCCAATGAACTTAATTGTTTGTTGGCTTTTTTAATAAATCATATATTTTTTATACATTTTCTATGTACAAAGTAATACTTTTCTAAGAGTTCATTTATAAATGAGAACAAAATACACCGTGTTTAGTAATACTTTTTAAGATTTTATACAAACCATACTTTAGCAATAGCTATAATTTAATTTTAATATATTAAATTTATTTTTTTTCATAATTTAATGAGATTTACCTTAGCGATAGCTATCATTAAAAAATTAACAATTTTTATGGAGGCTCAACATGTGAATGATAAAGATATACTGATAGTAGAAGGGCCAGTAATACCATTAGGTGTAACTGATGCCGACGGTAACAGTCCTGATGCTAAACAAATAAAAAGTTTATACACTAATTTTATAAACCAAGAAACCGACACCATGCACAGTTTTTTAAAAAATAATGGTGTAACAATTATTGGTAATACAATATTAGATGTTGATAAAGTAATTCATGGCGAAACCATTAAAGCAGGTAGTTGGACTGCAATAACTCGTGTAACTAATCCTGAATTAATTAAAAATATTAAAAATGGTAAATTAACAGGTTATAGTTTATCAACTTTACCTGATTTTGCTAAAAATCTTGATTATTGGATAAGTCGTGAAAAAGATGAAGGTAATCGTAAAACCTACGATGACATACAGGATTTTAAAGAAGCTGAACCTAAATGGATTAGTTTTGTTGATGTTCCTAATCATGGTTTAGGTTTTGATTATTGGAGTCGTGAAGAATTTATAAATAAAAGAAAATATTTTGAAGAGGAATATATTATGACAGAAAAAAATGAAAATAATGACAATGGAATTTTAGGTCAAATAGCTAGTAAATTATTAGACCATGCACTTATAAATAAAGCAGAACCTCCTGCTCAGCAACCAGAAGCTAAACCAGAGGAAAATAAAGATTTTGTTACTAAAACAGAATTGAAAACTGAATTAGATAGTTTTAAAACTGAAATCTTAGATAGTGTTAAAGAATTAATTAAAGAAGAAAAACCATCTGATGAAGAGGAAAAGAAACCCGAAGGAAAAACTCAGGAACCGAAATCTGAAAAACCTGAAAATGTTAAAACTCCTAACCCTATGGTTAATAAATCATTCAGAGAACACCGTAGAGAGCAAGGAAAAATAATTTACTAAAAAAACAGATATGAAGGAGATAATTAAAAATGTTAGTTACAAGAAAAGATATAGGAAATAATAAAAACTTTGTACTTAAATGGAATGATAACCCACAACCAGGAGGGGCTGAAAATCCAGTATGGGGTAAAGTACAAACAGCAGATAACTTTATAATCGAAGCAACTAAAGCAACTACTTTCATGGATGCATCACAAGTTATCGATATGATAGAAGATCAAATGGAATTAAAATATTTCGGTCTTAAAATGGATTTACAATATCAAAGAGCTGCTGAGTTTGCAGGTACTGTAACACCTGAAAAACCTGAGAGTTCTAGTATTTCTGCTCAAGATGAAGCTAGATTGAAATTTGATAACAAGGTTTTAAAAGCACAGCCATTCATTGGTTATGTAGATACTCCTAAAAATTTCATTGAAGAAAATATTGAAAAAGAAGGTTTCTTAAATACTATGGAATCTAAATTAGGTGCTAATGCAGGTGTTAGTTTAGAATCTATTGGTGTTTATGGTACAGAAGGAGCTATAACTAATGCCGAATTAACTAAGAAAGCTACTGGTTATGGTGCTTTCGATGGTTTCTTAAAACAATTAACTGATGTCCAAAACGACGATAGTGATAATGTAGGTGTTAGTGAACATGTAATTGACCCTAACGGTGCAGATGTTATTAAAACCTTGAAAATAGGTATTCTCCAATACTTAAGACAAGGTGGTAATAAAGCAGATGCAGTAATAGCTTGTTCCCCTACTATTGAGTTTGTAGCTCGTAATGAAATCAGTAACCGTCAAACAGCTCTTGGTGATGCTATGGTTACTAGTGATGATCGTGTAGTTATTGCAGGTTTCCCTTTAGAAAGTCATAATGTTTTTGCTGAAGCAAGAAATGGTTGGGATGAGCATATACTCATAGGTAATGTTAATAATAATGCTTATGGTATTCGCAGAGAAGTAACTGCTGAACAAGAATATTCAGCTAAAAAACAAGAGTACACTAGTGTTGTTACCTGTAAAGGTGATGTTAAACTCTATGAAGACCGTGATACTTTAGCTATGAAAGTTGAAGCATTAGACATGGGGGCTTTGGTATCCCCCACAGAATCAGAATCAGAATAATCTAACTCATGATGTTCCAGTAACAGCAAAAGATGCTGACAATAATCCAATAAGTGGTTTGGAAGTCTTGTTAGATGATGGAACTAACGAGTATTCAACAGTTACAGATAGTAACGGAGAATCATTAATCAATGATGTTATTTTTGGAACTTATAATGTAAACCTTGAAGGTCATACTGATTATACTCCAAAATCTAAAACTGTGAATAATGCTAGTTTCAGAGTAGATTTAACAGTACTGGACTGATTAATAATGTCAGATATAGATATAAATATAGAGGACTACGGATTCACTACTGATGATGTAGACCTCATTATTTTCAGCATTAATACTAATCATAGGAATTTTAAATTTGAAAAAGAAGATGATTATAAAACTCGCTCTGAAGATTATCTAGAAACTAGTATTCAATGGTTAATCGATGATGATGAATTAGATATAAATAAAGATACTGATTTTAATAAGTCTTTGAAGTATATAGCTAGACAAATAGCTATTAACATGTTTTTAATGTTAGATGTTAATCAACTTGATACTATTAAGCATACAGAAAATTCTTCAACTATTCCTTCTAATAAAGCAGAAATCATAACTCCAGCTATACAGGTTCTTTTAGAACCTTATTATAAGAAAAATAAAAATTTGAATGATTCTGACAAGAATATAAATATTGTTGGTAGAACGGAGCGAGATTATGGCTTCTAATTGGAGTGGGGTTGATGAAAACCTTGTAGCTAATTTTGTTGATGAATTAGGAGCTCAATTAGTTGAATTTGCTAAAGACTTGCAAGTGAAATTAAGTAAATATCCACGAGGTCGATTGAGTGAACAATGGGGTTTCAGTGGAGGAATAACTGGTTTAAACCTGTACAACAATGCAGAATATGCTACTGAATGGCTATATGGAAGACCTGCAATTAGTAAATATGGAACTGATGAATGGTTACATTGGGTAGATCCAAAAACTGGAGCAGATATTTTCAGCAAATATTCAAGTGCTACATTAGGATATGCTGAATTCATACCACAATTAGACCATTGGATAGGTGCAAATGCTCCAAACATATTGGAAAGATTAATAGGAGATTAAATTTATGAGTTTAGCTTTATTAGATGCACAAATAAAAGACGAAGTAATGAATATATTAACTCCTCTTTGTGAAAACGATGATGATAGTAACATTGTAGTTGGCCCTAAAACCAATTCAGGTAATCTCAAATTCAATAAAACATTTAGAGTAATATATGAAGAAATTGAAACTCCAGTAACATCTGGCGAGAATAAAGCTCGTACTTTTGGAGGTAAATATAATTTAAACATTCCTATTAGAATAACCATTATGATTAATAGTAAACAGATTGAAGAAGCTGGTATGAAAAGCATACAACTTATTAGTGAAGTCCTTGATGATATTTTTTTAAATAAAAGGTTTAGAAAAATAAAAGGAGTTAGTGATATTCTCTTAGATAATATTATAACAGATGCTTCTTTAGATTTAAACGACCCTACTTCTATTGGAAGCGGGATTAAATTAACAATTAAAGCAATGTTGAATCATTGCAGATAAAAAAAATATGGAGAATAATAAATGTCAAATATAGAATTAGAAGATCAAAAGTACGCTTACCTTGTCAAAGGTAAGTTTAAACCTTATGGTGATGTTGAACAAGTAGAAGATGGTGATTTAACAGGACTTGTTCCTTATGAAGATTACCTCATAACTGATTTCAGCGAAGGTAATATTCCATTACCTGAAGACACTATAGTTAAATCAGATACTAGCTATTGTGGTAATAACTACACTACTCGTGGAAAATATATTTTAAAACCTGAACAGAATTTATACACTAACCTTAGAGGTATAAGGTTCTTAGTAAGTAGTTTCCTTAAAGGTAGAGAAACAATAGCTGATGGTGTTGAGGCATATTATGCTACTGCATCAAAACTGATTGATTTCTTTGACCTTTATGTTGGAACATATACTAATCGTGGAATGATAGCTAAAGGTTTACAAATCAATGATTTTAACTTAGAAATAAGTTTAGAGGGACAAATAATACCAAAATTAAGTTGTTATGCAAAACAAGATGAAATAACATTACTTAAAGATGAAACTGATTTACAGTTCCTCGATGAACCACTCGCTTATTATGACCTTAAAGATGTTGAGTTTAGACCACATTTAGCAGTAGGTCAAGGGCTCAATGAAAACTGGGAAAGTTTAGCTTGTGCTGTTAAAACAAGTAACCTTAATTATAGTAATGGTGTTGAAGAAGACCCAGCATATAAGGTTTGTGACCCTATATTCAGTAGTGGTTATAAAGCAGGAAATGATAAAGAAATAAGTTCTGAATGTAGTGTTGATCAAGAAGACAGTAAATGGAGGGAATATTTCTATGGTGGTAGAGGACTTGTAACTTTTTATAAAATAAATCAATATGATTTAAGATACACTTTACAAACACCTGATGGGCGTAAATTACAAATAGTTTATGTTAATTGTACTATGGGTGTTAGTACTGGTGATAATAAAGCTGATGCAGAAGAAACATTAACATTCTCACCGTCTAAAGGATTATTACAATTAGATGAAACTGGTGTTAAAAAAGCAAGTACTAAATTCGCTATGATATTTGATGATACAGGACTAACTGAAGGTGCAGGAGAAGGAGTAATATCCTACACTAATAATACTTCTGAATCCGAGGTATTAGCTATTAAAAGAGTAAGGTCTAATGGTGATTTGATGACAGCTGTTTTAATGACAGTTAAACCAGGAGCAACATATACTGTACCTGTAGGTCTTGAATATGGTGATTATAAAGCTTATGTTGAAGGTGAAGAAATAGAAGAATTCACACTAGATAGTGAAACTTATACTATCGATGGTGGTGAACCATCACCCATAGGTGTTAATTTACCAGTTCATGTAGTTAACCAATCAGGTGAAAATATCGATGGAGCTGTTGTAACAATTGATAATACAGACATTACTTGTACGACTGGTTCAGCAGGAGGCTGTACTCTTAACAATGTAGCTATTGGTGAAATTACCTATACAGCCGAAAAAGAAAACTATGCAATCAAAACTGGTTACTTTACTGTAACTGGTGATGATAACGAAATATTAAACATAGAATTAGAAGAAGAATAACTCTTCTTCATTTTTTTATTATTTTACAGGAATAGATACAATGGTATTACAATTAAAAGACATTATTTCAGGAATTGATGAAACAAAAATCGTGGAAATCGAATCATTAAAAAAATATGGTAAAGAAGATACTGAAATTAAAATAAGAAAATTATCAGTTACTGAATTATCTGAAATAGGAAGTATGAAAGCAGGGATGGATTTTGAAGTTCCTATGGATGTAATGGATAAAATGTTAACAGGAAATGTTAACAAAGAACAAGCTAAAAAAGAATTAGTTAAAAACTTGAAAAAAGAAAAAATCAAATTTAGTTCAAAAGAACAAGCAAAAGCATTACTCAAATCTAAATTACAAACAATAGCTTATGGATTAGATACAGAAAGAAAAGGAAACATAAGTATCAAAGAAGTAGATAGACAAATGCCAGATGAAGAAGTAATGGATGAACTTTATACCAAAATCATATTATTCACTAATGGTGGTGTAGAAGAAGACATTGAAAAAGCAGTAGATGACTTTCCTGAAAAACAGGAAGAATGAAGCTATCACAGCATTAATGTTTCACTGCAATGAAGACTTGAAAATAAAAATAGTTGAAAAACAATCTGATATGACACCAATACAATATGCTTTCTTTATGAAAGGTTATCCAATCTATCAAGAAGAAATTAAAAAACAGATGGAGGATGAAAAAGAAGGAAAAAGAGTTAGTAAAGGTTTAAGTAATAAAGCAAAAGGAATAGGAAGATAAAAATTATTTTTCTAGTTCTTTTTTTAATTTATTATATAATTTCTTCACACCTATTTTTTCATATAAATTTAAGGCTTGTTCAAAACTATTAAATGCTTCTTGATTATTATTTAAGTTATAATAAATTTCTCCTAATATTCTAAAAGTTTTTGCTTTAGTATGAGGGGAGATATCGCTTGTTGAACATCTAATCAATGGTTTAATCAGAACTCTATATAGTTCTTTGTTATTTTCGCATTTCAGAATATCATAATCAATTTGAATTTGGTTGAATAAAGAGTAATTTTTTAAATCATCGTATTTCTTTTCATCTAATTCGCTACTCTGGAGATTGGAATCAGAAACCTCATCAATTAACTCTCCTTCGAAATTATAAGTATATTGATGTTTATTATCATGATGAATAATTATTAATTTAGACTTTTCATTTATACTAATTGGTTTAGGCCATTTGTTATCAAAGAACATTTTAAATAATAGCTCTTTTGTATTTATATTGAAAAAGAATAGTTTATATCCATCTTTTGCAGTTTTAGTATTAGATGTTCTGAAAATAGCATATTTGCCATTTTCTGAAATATAAGTATTGGTAATGAATGCGTCTGATTCTTTCTCTAATAAAACATTTCCATTTTTACTAATAACATAAAATAAATGTTTATTTTTAGGCCAAACCAAATTATCCATTAATGCAAATGTTCCATTATTAGCTATTGCGGCATTACTTGGTTTTTTCATTTCACCAGAGAGAATAAGTTTTTTATCTTCATATAGCTTAAAATATGGAGGAATGAGGTTTAATATATATTTTTCATTAGGTGATTTTGGATCAAGATTTCCGAAAATTTCTTTTTCAAAATCAGATTTATGAGTCCTTATTTTCAAGATTACCAACCATCCTCTTCGACATAACTCGCATTTTCATTAATAATTTCTGAAACGATATTTCGGTAATCAATTTTATAGAATAATATATTTTTACCTTCACCAAGGTCAATAAAATTACCTCCCATTTTTTTAATATCACTCCATGGTATTTTAACAGTTTCAGTTTTATTACTAATGACAATTCCCTTTTGAGCTATTTTTAATCTACCACTTTCACCCATTACCATCTTAGAAGTAGTGGTTTGATTGTTTGCCCCTAATGCACTACCTACAACTGCTCCAGTAACTCCAAAAAGTAAACCTCCACCTAAAGCCCCAAGTCCTGCATTATTAGTTGTGCTTTCTTCTTGTTTCAAAAATACAATAGTAATTTCTTTTCCATTAAGAATATCTTCTTTGATACTCAATTCTCTTTCATTTATAATCTCTTTATACTCTTCATTTGATAAACACATATTTCTTAATTCAGATTCATTATATTTAAGTATTGCACCTCCTCTACGAAAGCTTGTAACATCTTTTAACATTTGCATTTGTTCAGAATTAAAATATTTTTCTTTTTTTAATTTTTTACTTGCATATTTCTTAATCTTATTCACTTTCATTCCTTTACTCAAATCACTTGCATTAATATATTCTTCAACTGCATTTTTCAGTTTTAAATTATAGTCATCATTTTTATTAAACAATCCCATCATCCAATCCCCTTTAAATTAATTAACTTATTCTTATATTTTTCATTTCTTATTAAATTTTTCATTATTACATTATTATAAAAAAAGAGTTCTGGTTACTATGGCTAAACTACAAATCGTATTAGAAGTCATTGGTAATGCTATGAAAGCATTAGGTGAAGTCAATGATGAAGTAGACAATATCATTAAAAATGCAGATATTGACCTTGAAATCAATGCCCAAGACAATGCTAGCGACGAAATAGAAAAAATTAAAAACAAAGCAGATAACCTTCCTGACGAACCAGCTGAAATTAAGATAGAAGCACTTGACGAAGCTACTAAAGAAATCGAAAGGATTAAGTTAGAATATGAGGAATTAAAATCTCTTGCACCGCCAGAATTACATGTTCAGATTGAAGAAGAAGCTTCTAAAAAAATAGATGAAATCAAGAACAAAGCTATGGATTTAGCAGGTGTATCACCTAATATTAAAGCAATGGTTGATAGTTCAGCTTATGATGACTTAGGCAGTATTCAACAAAAAGCTGAAGGTCTTGATGGATTATCCCCTAAAATAAAACCAGTTGTAGATGGTGATGAAGCAATAGCTTCATTAGATGCAATCACAAATAAAGTTGAAGGTCTCGATGGATTAAGTGGAGTTATAGCTGGAGCAATAGCTGGAATGGGTTTAGAACAAATGCTAAACCAAGGGGTAGACACAGCTACAAATCTTGATAAATCATGGAGAAACTGGGTCGGAAGTTTACAACAATCAGGCAAAAGCTTTGCTGAAGCAACAAAAGGAGCAGATAGATTCAAAAGTAAAGTTAATGAATTAGCTGCTGCTGGTCAATCAAATGATTCAATGTTTAAAAATATTGCAGGATTAGCTATAAATCTTAATAATAATATCTCTGATTCAACATTACAAATGACTGAAAATGTTGTAGCAGGATATGAATTATTAGGAGCTCGCTCTGGAGCTACTATTTATGAGATGGAAAAAGAACTTAAAAATTTCCTATCTACTGGAGAATTAGGTTTAATGCAAGATACTCTTTCATCTTTAAGTGATCCTCAAAAATGGATAGGATTACTTGAAGGTGCTGATACTGTTGATGAAAGAATCAAAGTATTAAGGGACATGATGGAAGAAGAGGGAATTATGGGGGCTTTAAATATTGATGCTCCTAGTAAATCTATTGATTTGTTAAAAGCTACTTTTGAAGCTAAAATGACAGATATAGGTACTTTTTTAATAACTACTTTTAAACCTGTTGCTGACTTCTTTTTATGGCTTGATGGAGCAACTGGTGGAGTTTCTACTACCATAATGTCTATTGTTGGTGTGTTTGCATTATTAACTGTAGGTATTATTGGCGTAGCTTCAATGATAACTACAATGCTAATACCTGGTTTAACAGCATTAGGAATAACATCTGCTTTTAATATTGTGTCGACAATTGGTTTAGGCGGTGCATTAGATTTAGCAGCCCTTAGTGTTGTTGCATATGCCACAGGCGCATCCACTGCTACTGTCGCTTCAACTGGTTTATGGGCTTCAATAGTACCTTTATTAGTAGCAGCTGCACCATTTATAGCTATTGCATTAGCTATTGTTGGCGTAGTTGTAGCTATTCAAGAGCTTGGCAAGTATATGGGTTGGTGGTCAGACTGGGGAACAATGATTGAATCATTTAGTGCAGGCATTCAAAGATTATGGTCTGCTTTTATTAATAATCCTGGAGTAGTTGCTTTCATACAGTCAGTTAAAGAAGCATGGGATGGATTTGTAACAACAATCATGCAATATCTACAACCAATTATAAGTGCTTTTCAAGGATTTTGGAATATGATATTCCCTCCACAGACTGGAGAGTTTGATATTGTAAGGGCAATCATAGATGCTTTTGGAATGTTAGGTAATGTTGTAGGTCAGGTAATTACTACAATAGCTCCTTTTGCAACATTTATATTCGATGTAATGGTAATGCCACTTAGAATACTTGGTAGTGTTCTTGGACCAATAATTGGCTTTTGGGTTTCATTTATAACTGAATTAAGTCGTTTAGTTAGTGGTGAAATTGACATTGGAACTTTCATCGCCAATATAGTAACTCACTTAACTAATATGGTTACTCTTATTGGAACAAATCTTTATAGTGCATTTATGGGATTTATTAATAGTTTCTTATCTGTTTTTAGTGGATTACCAGGTCAAATATGGAATTTCCTTGTTATGGTAGTTACAAACATAGCTAATTTCTATATAAGTGTTTATAGTTGGGCTATAAAAACAGGTATTGGGTTTGTAACAGGAATAATATCTTGGATTAAACAATTACCTGGTAAGATTTGGACTTGGTTAATTAATACTATTAGTAGAATTAGTAATTTTGTTTCTCAAGGAATAGCTAAAGCCAGACAAGTAGGATCTGGTATTGTAAATGGAGTTATAAATTTTGTAACTGGATTGCCTGGTAAAGTTTATAATGAATTCTTGAATATAGGTCAAAGAATATTATCAGCAGGTTCTGGTATTGTTGAGAAAGCTAAACAAGTTGGTAAGAACATTGTTGATGGAATAATGAATGCAATGGGTATTCATAGTCCTGGTTTTATTCAAAACAATATAGCTAATGAGTTTATGGCATTACCAGGGAGAATTATTAGTGTTGCTGGTGATGCATTAGAAGCAGCTAAAACAGTTGGAAACAGTATTCAGTCTGGTTTTGGAACACAAAACTTAGATATTACTGCTAACCCTTACACTAAAGAAGAGGGTAGTAATACTAGGATTTATGATGTTGATACTACTGGTGCTGAAGGGAAATTCACTACTTTACAAGACACAATAGCTAACACTGCTCTTGGTGTTGGTACTAGTATAGCTAATATGAATAATAGTATTCTTGGTTTGAATACTAATTTAAACACTAATAGTTCTACTATGACAAGTACTTTTTCCAATATGGGTAGTACAATAGCTACTACATTGAATAATTTAGCAAGTAGTAATCGTCTTAGTTGGGATAATGTTAATGCTACTACTAATAGTAATCTTAAAAATATCCGTTCTGGTACTAATACTGTTACTAGTCAAATGATGAAAGCTTGGCAGATTATGGGCTCAAGTTTAACTAATACTGCAGGTAATATTCGTTCCAAATCTTATGCTAAATTTAATAGTTTGCATAAGAGTATTAGTAGTTTTTATAATCAGTTAGCTAGTGCAAGGTTTAGTAGTGGAGGATTGACTGCAGGAGCACCTCCAGGAGCAGGCATACTTAGTTTGTTTAATGCACCTATTGGAAGAAGACCTTCATCTAGTAGAACTGGAGGTAAATTATCAACTAATCGTTCTAAAACAACAATGGGTGGTGCAGGCGGTCCCTCAAATAGTAATTTTTTATCTGCAATAAAAGATGTTTCATCTAAGAAAATATTTAGTCTTTTAGACCTTGCTAGAACTAGTAAATATGCTAGACAACAATTAGAATCTATACTTTTCAGTCATGGGCTTACTTATGAAGATATACTTGCTAATCCTTTTGGAACAGTGGATGCTAATGTTAAAAGCATTTACAATAAAGGTAGAGAGTATGGTGTTGGTGACCCTTATTTTTTAGGTGTTCGTATTCCTACAAACTGGAAAGCTAAAGATTTTGAAAATGGTAATCCGTCAATGGGTAGTTTTGAATCAATATTAAGTGCTGTTATAGGTGCTAGAGGTCTAAGTTATGATTTTTACTTTGGTGATGGCAAATCTAACCAAGGTGTTTGGGATAGTGGCTTATGTAACTGTTATGATGGTGCCCAGCTTATTGTAGAGATAGCTGACATGTTAGGACAAAGTGGAAGCTTAATTAATGGTTATTGGGGTAGCATTCCTCACACTGCAGCTAAGATTGGAGGTAAAATATTTGATATGACACAATTCCAAAATCGTGGCGTTTGGAGAGGATCATCAGGTGTTAGTTTTGGAGGAGCAGGTAACGGCAATGGTATTTTCGATACTATGGTTAGTTTATTAGAAAAGATTGTTGATTTCTTCACTCCTACAAGTTCATCAAGTAATCCTGTCTTAGATATGAGTTCAGGTAACTTCTTTAATCCAAGTAATGGTCAGTATGTTGATAATACTGAAGTGGTTGTGAGTAAAGGAGCTATACAAGTAACTAGTAGTCCTGTTATTCATATTGATAATAGTAATGGAAATCTTGATGAAGAAAAAATAGCTAAATTATCAGCTGAAGAAATTGAAAAATCATTGAATGATTCAGCATTTATCAATAAGCTAGTTAAAGCATTACAAGCACGAGATAATAATTTAAGAAGATTTGGAGGTAGAGGTTAATATGGAACAATTAACTGTAAGACCTAGAGAAGTAAATATTCATGGAAACATCATATCTAATGAATTAGGATACATTGGTAATTTAAACTTTTTTGAAAGTAAATATTGTACTATTTCTAAAATAGAACCCGTTCAAGGAGAATTAATAAACCAAGAACACAGTATCTATGGCATACAATTACAAAAAAATATTAATTGTGTTAATTATTTTAGTAAAGCTATGCAATACTGCACAAATGATAATAGCGTGAATGTTTTATTATGTGATCATTTAGAAATGGGTGATGAAGTAAATGAAATAGTATACAACCCAATAGTCGGTGTTACTGATATATTTGATATGATCCAGTATGATAAAGGATATGTTTTCACTGTGAAAGAAGATTATATTGATTCTGAATCAGGTGTTGATCCTGATTCTCCTTATTTTTTAGTATTGCATGATAATAATACAGGGGTAGCTATTCTTGAAAATAGTTCTACTGTTTGTTATAGTTGTGAATATTTAACTACTCTTGACATTAGTAGTGTTAGTGTGAATTTAGTTTTCCTTAATAGTGAAGGTCACGTTATTAGTTTATCTGAGCCTGTTAGTCTTATGAATAGTCTTGAAGGTAAACCTTACAGGGTTAAAATAACTGAAAATATTCCAAATGATGCTTCTTTTGTTAGTGTTGAATTTAGAGTTCCTGAGGGTCTAGAACCTAATCAAGAGATAAGAATTAGTAAAAATTGTTTATTATTTGATATGGATTATGATTTATTTGTAAGAAATACTGAAGATGAAGAAATCCAAGATGAAGAAGATGAGGCAGGTGATTAGATAATGGCGACTAAAACTGTTGAACCAAGAAGGATTTCAAATGTTAATGGAAATGATATTCCTTATCGTGCTATGACTAATGTTTCAGCTTTGACTCCTGGTGCAAGTGGTGTTGCAACATGGGGTTCAAGTAATCCTGGAAGTAGTTATCAAAATGCTATTGCCGGGAAAAATGGGTCTCGTCGTTGCCCAAGTCGTATTGATTGCACTAATTACCAAGCAGAATTACCTGCAAATGCAAGAGTAACTGCTATTGGTGTCCAATATCACTATGATAAAGTTAGTTATTCTTCTGAAACAGCCTATCCTGATATTCGTTCCCCTACCATTGATTTATTAGGTGTGAATGTAGGTGCTAAAACTGGAAATGCTCCTCCAAGAGCAACAGCAAGTAATAAAACTTTTAGTGTTTCTTGGACTGGCTTAAATCTTAAAGGTAGTGATGTTAATAAAACTGATTTTGGTGTTGCTTTTAAATTACCATGTAATAGAAATGATGATCCTGGTTATATCAGAATGAGTTATTTGAGAGTTGTTATTACTTATGTTGCTGAAAATTACATTCCTACTATAACATCTTCTCCTCAAAGTGCTGTTTATGGTAATAAATTCACAGCTACTTTTAAAATAAAAGAATCTAATAAAGCTATTCCTTCAGCTAATGTATCGGCTCAAATAACGATTCCATCAGGGTTACAAATAGTAAGAGTCATAAGTGTTAATGGAAGTTTTAACAGTTCAAATAAGACATGGACTGCTAAAACAAGTAATTATAGTGCTACTTTACAATTAGAACTCTCAACAATTTCTAATAGTACAGGTGCTAAGAATTTAAAAATAACTATAGGTAGTAATTCTTCACAAAAAACTATCACAATTCTTCCTATTACTTATTCTTGTAGTGCTACTATTTCTGGAAATACTTTAGAAATACCTTCTAATAATCCAGATGAAGCTCAAACATTGTATTTGAATCTTAATTTTGGAAAAAATTCACCTATTGATTTTTACACAAGCATTAATATTAATATTAATATTCCCGATAGTTTACAGATTAGTGATAGTAATATTTCATCAAAAATTGTAGGTGGAGTATATACCATACAAGCAAATAATACCAATAATGGTTGGATTAATAACAAAAATACATTAACCATTCCTTTAATTGGAGTTACAGAAGGCGAATATGATATAACAATATCAAGTCCAAATATAACAGGTTCTTATACTTTTCATGTCATTGTTACAATGCCAGAACCTACTTCTGGCTTATATTATGGTGCTTTTCAACTTCCTCAATTTTCATATGACAATATGATAGATGGCGAAACTTATGTTTTTGGATGTTTTGCTAAATACAATGGGAATAATATTATTAATGGAGCTAAAAACTTAAAAATAGTTTGTTTGAATGGTGATAGTGTTTCATGGTCTGAAAAAGTAACTTCAGTTGATACTTGGGAGTTTTTAGAGATTGAATTTGAATATAATAGTATGTTCTCTGTTGAAATTCAAATGTATGGGGATTATTTAGATTATGGAAATGGCACTCCTCTTTTTAGTAATTTTATACTAATGGAAAAAAGCTATTACAATGACAAATATCAAACACCCGCTTTATTTTTAGAACCTTTAGAAAACCTATTAGAAACAAGTGAAGAAGAATCTTCGTTAATGTTTGAACCTCCAGAGAAGATAAGTTCAACAGAACATTATTTATCTGATTTTAATCTCACCCCATTAAAAGAAGCACATAATATTAAAATACAAGGCTTAGCTGTTGAAATAGATGTGGATTTCGAACAAGAAACAGGAGTTACAGTAGGTTTAGGAACTAAAGGGGAAAAGAAATATTTCTATGAATCCAGTTCTAATGTAAGTCCAGAAACTTATCATTTAACATTCGGCGGAAAATATGAAAACTGGACAATACCATTCAAAGACCTTCCAGAATTCTTAAATAATGTAGAATTAGTTTTACAATTAGATGACGATCATGAACTTGACAATCCTTGCGAAATCAAAATTAATAATATTTCATTAGTAATTTATTATTCTGAAGATATTGCTACTCAATGTGGTTTTAGTATTGATGATATACATTGTAAATATTTCAACATTAATTGGTTAAATAACAAGCTTCCTGAAGGTGCTGAATGGGATGTTAATTTATTAAAAATTGATGGGGGCGATGGTGCTGAAGCAACAAGGGCTAATATCAAAGATAAATCAATAGAATTAGAGATTGAATTTGAAGAAGATAATTTCAAAGACCTACAAAATCTTAAAGATTATGTCATTGATTATTTTACTCCATTAAGGGATCGTTTAAATAAACCTATTCCTAAAAAACTTGTTTTTGACCATCAAGACGATAGATATTATTCCTATATCTTAAATAACACTATTGATTTAGAATCAACAGGAGGCTCACTTAAAGGGTCTGTTGAACTTGTTATTCCTGATGGACTAAGTAGGTCACTTAACTTAGTAAGAAGTGAAGATGTAGGAAATGTTAAGTCACTCAGTAAAGTAGAACCTGTGGTTGAATTGATTTTAGGTGCTAATCCAGATAAAAAACCTGTTGTTGTTAAAGAAGCATATACTGGTCAAAAAGTTATTTTAACAGGTAGAGATTTAGGTCAATTAAGTGTCAGTGAGCCTGATTTGAATCGATTAGCAAGTGGAACTCGAATAAGAATAGATTCAGAAAATCTTGTTGTGAGTTATAAAGAAAATGAGGAATGGAAATTATTACCTATTGAAAACATTGATTTAAGCAGTACTTTTTTCATTATTCAAAACGATTTCGATTTTAAAAGCGAATCTGAATATTGTACGATTAATGAAGTAAGTTATTACACAAAACATTAATGGAGCGAGATTTATGAATAGAAAAAATATAATCTTAATAATATTGTTTTTCTGCTTTAGTACTATTCATTATGCTATTAGTCAGTATGTTTGGGATAATCTAAATGACAGAACTAAACAGATTTTTGAAAAAGCAGGAGCTAAGAATAATTTATTACTTGCAAGTAATTCTTCTAAAAAATGGTTACATCCTGATAATCAAACAAGAAGACAAGCAGATTCTAAAAGGTTTGGAGGAGGCCATGGAACTGTTAAATCTAATATTAAAGCAGCTAATTATTATTTAAATTTAGCTGAAAAACATTTCATTAAAGGAACTTCTACAGATATTCAAAAATCAGCTTATTATATAGGCTATGCACTTGATTTTTTAGGAGATTCATTAACTCCTGCAGTATCTGGTGTTTCTTGTGATAAAAGTATCAGAGCTTGTTCTAAAAGATATATGAATACTAATATTCCTTTTAATAAGTCTAATAAAGATGTTATTAAAAATAATAAATATATTAGTTTTGGAAGACCTCATACACATACTTTAACTGAAATGGGTTTAACTAAAACAGCTTTCTTAAATAAAAATAAAGAATACCAAGATATTGTAGGACTTGTTAAAAAAGCAGAGAAAGTTAATCAAGTAGGTTCTAAAGTATTAAGTGATAAAGCTAATATTCAAGTTTTAGCAGATGAATATAAGCAATGGCAGGATTTAATCAAAAATAATCAAGATAAACCTGAATCATGGATGCTTTCAAAAGAAAAAGAATTGCAACAAAAACATGCAGCTTATGCTTTAAAAGCAGTCATAGAATATTTCAAAGGAACTGATGTTTATGGCATATGGTTTTCAGATTTAAAAGCTTATGAAGATTTGCCTTTAGCTCCTAATCTTAATGCCTCTGAAAATGTCATATTACCTAAAAAAGTAGGTGTTGAAACTTTAAAACCTCCTTTAGAAACAGACCCTACAGTAAATTGGGGAAATAATGTATTAATAATGGATGACGAGGATAAAGTATTATCTTGGCTCGATGTCAATGATTTAGACATTGAAGAGAAAAATGTTCTTGGAGGATTTAAAACATTATCATTATCAACAAAAATGACAGATACTGATAGAGATGCTAAACTTTTCAAACAAGGCAATAAGATTTTCATTAATGGTGATTCTGATAATGAAAGATGTTTATATGTTTTCAACACAGAACTTAATGAGAATTTTACAGATAGCACTATAAGTATCAATGCAGATGAAGTATTATCCGAATTAAATAATGTACCTCCTTTCTATATTTATGATCCAAAATGGGAAGAGTATAGAGTAGGCAATAATGTCTTAATAAGCACTGATTTTTTAAAAGAATTATTAAAAGAGTATTATATAATTGATGATCATACAGCTATTGATTTATATGATATTGACCCTGCAAAAAGAAGAATATCAATCACAGGAACAATAAAAATATTAGACTTACTAAGAGAAGTTGAAAGTTTAACAGGATGTTATTTCAAACGACATTATGAAGCTGTGGGTAACAAAGTTGAAGCTAAAATTGAATTATTAAAACCTAAGCGATATGGAAAATTACATACTGCTCCAGTTGAAGCTATTAAATTAGGTAGAAACACTAATAAATTAGAATATACTACTAATGAAGAGAATAATGCTGTTGGTGTAGCTCCAATAATGACTAAAGATAATGAAGATGATTCAAAGGATACTGAATATGCTCAAATGGTCAAAGACTGGATGAAAATAACAGCTAATACTAATAATTATGGAACAGACACAGATTATGCTCCAGAAGATTTTGATACAAGTATAGATTATTCAGCTGAAAACTGGGGTAATGGATTATATGAAAATGGCGAAAGTGGGGCTAAAATAGTAAGGGATGTAAAAGAATACGAGTTCATGCCCTATACTCTCGTAAAACAAATTGATGATTTTATTCCTATAGCTGAATTAAAAGATGGTGATTCTTTAGAGAGCTATCAAATTATAAACCCTATGTACTATCTTGGTAAAACTTACCCTAAATTAATTGTTTGTAAATCACCTGGAAGTAGCGAAGTTAGTATAACTATAAGAAGTATGAGTATTGTTGAAGATGAAGAGATTATTCAACATATAACTTTTAAAGATAATGTATTATGGGATAGTAGTAATCATTCAAGAAAAACAGGGATTCCTCCTAATTCTCCGATAATTATTGATTGTAATAAACAAACTATTCAATTTACAAGGTCTTATTGGGCTAATACAGAAGTTTCAACAACTAAAACAGTGACCGAAACAACAAAATCAAAGAAAAAAGTAGCTGGAACAACAGCCCCTCAAAAAGGAGGAGTTTATTGTACCTGTGGCAAATATGCATGGGGTAAGAAATATACAACAGTATTTGTAAATAAATGTCCTTTTTGTGGAGCTAAATTAAAATGGCATCAATCTTATAGTAATTCAGGAGCTCCGACAAAAGGCTCAGCTAACCGAGAATTAAGATGTAAAAGCTGTGGAGCTGATTTTTGTTTTGACTATGATACGAGAATCATAGTTAAAGACAATGAAGGAATGATCAGTTATAAAAAATTAGGTGTTTTATGTAATTCTCCTAATTTTACAGATTATGAAACATTGTCTGTCGATGTAAATACTCAAAAAGTAGAATGGAAACAAATTATTAATACAATAATTAAACCTCCTGAAATGTTATATAAAATGATTTTGAATAATGGTGAGGAAGTGATAAGTACATTAAATCATGAATATTATAGCCCAAATTTTGTTTTAAAAAAGATGAATGATTTGACTAAACGAATCAAAACAGTGAATTATTATAATTCTAAAAAATATGAATTAAATCCCTCATGGCAATTATATGGTTTCTTTTTAGGTGATGGGACAATTAATTCAAACTATAGGATTATTTTTAATCTTAAAAAAGAAGATAAAGTAAGCTATCTTAAACAAATCCTTGATAGTTCTGGTTTAAAATATAGTTTTTCTGATAAAGATAAATATGGTTATTATAGATTTAGATTGACAAATAAAGACAATCAATTTATTAAAGAAATGATTGCTAAAGGAAAAAACTCATTAAAAAATATTATTAATGAAAAAAATGCTTTTAGCTTATTATCTGGATTAATTAGTAGCGATGCTCATGTTAGATTAACTAATGAGGGTAAAATTCGTATTACTTTTAGAACTATTAATGAAAAAATTAAAGACATATTTATATTATGTTGTAAAATTGTAGGAATTAAAACAAGTGTCAAAATAAGAGCTAATCATGGAGGGATAGGAAAAAATCCTATTTTCAATATAGAACTCAATACAAATGATTATTCTGTTTATGAAAAATTATCTTTAAGAGATAATCATGAAACTATTGTAAAATCAAGGAAAAAAAATAATTCAAACGTGAAAACTTTCAGTAATGTTGGTGTTAAAAGCATCAAACCTTATCAAATCAAAGAATCTTACTGTATTACCGTTGAAGATAATCATAATCTACTTGTTGGAACCAATAACACAATATTAGCTAAAAACTGTGGAGCTTGTGGAAGAGATAAAGCACATAGTCGTAGAAAAACATTGACTAAATCCAAACAAACTAAAACAACAACAACAAATTCAGAAAAAGATAAAACTATTAAAACAGTTGTAAATAGCTGGGCAGAAGTAGATATGACAATATATCCAAATGATACTGGTGAAAATTTAACAGATGAGAACAAAGCAAGATTATCAGAATATTTCACTCCTAGTTCTTCTTTTTTTAAACTTCATGGTAATGTCGAAATAGAACTTCAAGGGTGTTATATGAGTAATGCTACTGATTTGGAAGATAATTTTTTAACACCTTGGCTAACTGCTTCTAATTGTAAAATGTATGATTGTGCTGAATTTCCATTTGTTAAAAACGCTAATGAATCATTTTTTTATCATGATAAAGATGTTCCTTTTAATTATAAAAAAATTAATAATTTTCCTAAAATA
>JAISGP010000051.1 GCA_031263035.1 Lachnospiraceae bacterium
AATGGTGGAAATGACTCTGGAGGCAGCAGCGATAACAATGGAGGTAATAACTCAGATGGTAGCAGCGTATATGATAAAGAAACTGGAAGGAATAGTAATTTAACTGGTAAAGTTTCAAGTCTTATTGGCAGCAGTGCCATTATAAAAACCGGAGATACGGCTAATTCATTTTATTGGATAGTTTTATTTCTTATCAGTGTAGTAATACTAGGAATAGAGTTTAAATATCTATTATCAGAAAGAGATAGGAATGTATAAATTTAGTGTTAATTACCAGTATTATTTCTCTGTAAGAAAATAATTTGCTGGGATATAAAACTATTCTTAAACAATATCTAATTAAAAAAACGAATAATATTTTGGCTGAGTAAAGTCAGAATAAGTTATTGAATGTAATAAAGAAATTTGAAGAGTAAGAATTACATAAAAATGCGGGGGCATATAATGTGAAAGGGAAGGATGTTAATATGCCGAATAATAAGAAGAAAAATAATAGGGGTAAAACTAGTGTTGTGGGTAGTATATTACTAGTGGTTGTTTTAGCTATATCGTTAGTAGTATGTCAATTTAATTTACCTAAGGAGTCACTTCATGCTTCAAAGTCTGTTATTAATGAAGCAGATAAAAAAGTGGAGAAGCCAAAAAAAGCAGACAATAATGAAACTGCCAATAAAGAAGATGAGGATATAGCTGATTCTTCAATTACTTCACCTGAAACAACAGATGAAAAAGATAAAACTGAAACATCAAAAGATGATCAAAGCAGTAATAATCAAAATGATAATACTGAGGATAATTCTAAGGAGACTTCAAAGGATAAAACAGAGGTAGAAGCTGATAATGGCAGTGATCCTACACCTATTAATGATGAAAATAAAGATAAAGCTTTAGATAATCCTGAGAATAATCCATTCTTACCACAATTATTAAATAAAGATGGTAAGAAAGATGTAGTATCGACTAAAAAGAAAACAAGCAAACAGCTTAAAGCATCATCTTTGATTTCAACAGATGATTATGAATTTAATCCTGATACAGGGAATTTGCTTATTAAGACTACTGTTGGGTTAACTTCTTTTGCCACAAATACAGATATAGATTTAACTACTATAACTTCTGCAGTGTTTGACGATAGTATAACAAGTATTCCGGACTATACAGTTAATTACGACACGAATGATTATAGCTATTTTTCAAAAACCCAAATTACTAGTGTAAATTTAAATAATGTTACTATTATTGGTGCATATGCCTTTTTTAATGATAAATATCTTATAAATGTTAATATGCCAAAAGTTACAAATGTTGGAGATAGTGCATTTTATTGTGCGAGTAGTTTGGTTCATATTGATTTAAGTAAAATAACAAGTGTAGGAACTTATTCGTTTTCAAACTGTACATCTTTAGAAAGTGTCGATTTGTCTAGTTTGTCAATACTGGGGTTATATACATTTAAATATTGTCCTAAATTGGCTTCAGTTAATCTTTCAGAGGATTTACGAACTATTACTGTTCAGTGCTTTGAAAGTTGTGGGATAAAAAGTATAGATTTAAAAAATGTTGCTAGTGTTGGTTATAGTGCATTTGGTGGATGTACTAAGCTAACAGATGTTGATTTTGGAGATGTAACGAGTTTAGATAGTTATTCATTTAGTGGTTGTACGTCTTTAAAAAAAATTGACATAAGTGGATTGAGTATCATAGGCGGTGGTGCATTTGCTTCTTGCCTTTATCTTTCAGATGTTAATTTCCCAGGATCAGCTAGGTATGGTGCGTATATTAATGGATATTATGGATGGGACAGTTCATTTAATAATTGTGCACTTGATTTAAGCGATTCTTATCCTACTGGTTCATCTAAGGATAGTTTCCAAAATCAGGTTCCCAAGGTTTTTTTCACTTTAGATAAAACATCAGATACAATATTTACTGGGGATTCTTTTACAGAACCAACCTATAGTCTTAAGTCAAAAACAGGTGCTGATTATGCAACTTTAATTGCTAGTAAACCAGAGTGGTTAAAAACATCTGCTACTGTACCGGAGGTAACAAAATCTGGCGATACCATAGATACTAGTATACCTGGTACTTATACCATAACCTATTCAATTCCAGATACTTATTATGCAGATAACAATACATTAACATATACATTAACTGTAAAAGATCCAAATGCTAGCTTGGATTCTACATCAGAAACTTTCGACAAATACAGTGCAAATGAAAATAACAAAAATATATCTGTTAAGTTAGACAAAGGCAAATATGATTTAACAAGTATTACAAATGGAGATACAACACTTACTAAAGGTAGTGATTATTCTGTTGATGGAGATACATACACCTTCAATAAAAGTTATTTATCTTCATTAAGTAATGGAAGTAATACTTTGACCTTTAATATGTCAGGTGGTACAACTCCAACACTTACAATAGATATACAAGATACTACACCGATAAATGCTAGTATAACTCCGGATACAGCTGTTTTCGATAAATATAATTTAAGTGATAATTATAAAGATATTTCAATTACTTTGGATAAAGGCTCATATAATTTAGAAAATTTATATAATGGAAATAATCCATTGAGCAAGAATTCTCAATATACAGTAGATGGAGACACGTATACGTTTTCTAAAGAATATTTATCGACTATAAGTAAAGGAAAACAAGATTTTGAGTTTTATATGTCAGGTGGTACAACACCTATACTTTATATTACGATTCAAGATTCAACACCAATTGATGCAATCATTACTCCAATTACAGCAACTTTTGATAAATATAGTGAAGGACAAAACTACAAGAATATTTCAGTGACATTAAATAAAGGTACTTATGAATTTGCAGCTATAAAACATAATGGTATAAATTTATCTGAAAATATTGATTATACAGTAAATGGAGATACATATACATTCCCTATAAGTTATTTGTTTAAATTAGCAAATGGAGATAATATAATTACATTTAATATGTCAGGGGGAGCGACGCCTACTTTAACTATAAATGTAGAAGATACTACCCCAATAGATGGAAGTCTTGATAATTCAGAAACTATTTTCGATAAAACTATGGGCAGTGATGATTATGATGATGTTTCAGTAAATTTAAATCCAGGTTCATATAGCTTGCTTTCAATTGATGATAATGATTATTCCCTTGTAAAGGATCAGGATTATACTAAAGATGAAAACAAATACACCATCAAAAAAGATTATTTCCAAAATATAGATGAAGGTGACCATGATTTTATTTTCAAGATGAGTGGAGGAAATAGTCCACAGTTTACTGTTCATATAGTAAAAAGTAGAACAATTGATGCTAGTGTTACACCAAATACAGCCGTTTTTGATAAGAATAAAAATAGTAAGAATCATAAGAATATTCAAGTATTATTGGACCCAGTAGTATATGATATTTATGGGATTAAAAATGGTAATTATACTTTAGTTAAAGGTAAAGATTATGCTATAAAAGAAAATAAGCCATTTGTTCAAAGTAATATCGATAATGATAAGAACAGTAAAGCAGAAAATTTGAAGATACAAAAATATAGTAATACTAATACAATTTCTTTAAATAGTAAGATTGATTTATTCAGTAATTTATCGTTAATTGATAGTAATAAAACAGGTGATTTATATTCAAAGACATCTGATTTAAATGGCATTTTAAATCAAGGGATTAATAAGACTTCTTATACTAATACTGAAGCTGATGATGTATTATATACAATTCTAACTAATTACCTAGATACATTAAAAGTTGGGACACATACACTGACTTTCGATGTTAGTGAAGGTGTTGCCCCAGTTCTTACTATTAATGTAACCGATACCACTAAAAAAGATGATGGTAAGAATAGTGGTAAAAATGATGGTAAGAATAGTGGTAAAACTGATGGTAAAGATAGTGGGAAGAATAATGGCAAATCTGACAGTGGTAAAACCGATGGAAAGAATGGTGGTAAAACTGATGATGGAAACAATGGAAATGGTAAAAGTAGTAATGATAGTAGCGGAAATAATAGTTCTTCTAGTAGGAATGGTTCTTCTAGTAAAATAAATGGAAGCATTAAAACCGCTGATACCGTTGATATTCAAATGTGGATTGGTTTAGCTCTTATAAGTTTGATTCTATTTGCAAGTATTGCTTCTTATATCAAGGATAGAAGGAGGGGGAGTAAGAAGTAAAAATTGCTGTTTATAAAGTTTTTTATAATGGTATGTTATTTAATATAGACTAATGTAAGGTGTGTCTTATAGGTGGAGATATTTAGTTCTTCCTATAAGGCACTTTTTACATCTGCTACAAAGTGAGAATCTGGACGGTTAAGAAGTAAAAATCTGGACGGTTAAAAAGTAAAAATCTGGGTGGCTAAAAAGTGAAAATATGGTCGATTAAAAAGTGAAAATCTGGTCGATTAGCTTTACAAATGCTATGTAATATAATATACTTGTAAATAAAAAGACGGAGGTATGTACATGGATGAGAATAGCTATAGACCAAGAATAATAGATAAATCAATTGATGAATATTTGGGTATAATTGGTGCTGTTTCAGTTGAAGGTCCCAAATGGTGTGGGAAAACATGGACGTCTGTTTATCATAGTAATAGTACAATTATGCTAGCAGATCCTGCAAATAATTTTGCAAATCGAGAAAGTGCAAAATTATCTTTGGATTTTGTTCTAACTGGTACTACACCTCGACTTATTGATGAATGGCAGGAAGTTCCTCCTATATGGGATGCAGTTAGATATGAGGTTGATAAAAGAGGAGAAAACGGGCAGTTTATATTAACTGGTTCGTCAACACCTAATCATAAAGGAATATTGCATAGTGGTGCTGGAAGAATTGCAAAGTTGCATATGCATCCAATGTCATTATTTGAATCTGGAGATTCAACGGGTCAGGTATCAATAAAGGAAATAATTGAAGGGAAATTTAAGCCAGTATTAACTGGCGAGGTTGATTTAAATGATTTACTGTATTATATCATTAGAGGAGGTTGGCCAAAGAATATAGGTATACCTGTAGAAAAAGCTATAAAGCTTCCAATTAGATATATTGAAGCTATTATTTCTGATGATTTATATAGGATAGATGGAGTAAAAAGAGATTTAGATAAAATGAATTTACTTTTGAGGTCTTTGGCAAGAAATGAAAGTACTACTGTAACTAACAATACTTTAATAAAAGATATAAAAAATAAAGATGATGGTGATATTAATAAGGAAACTATATCAGATTATTTAAATATCTTTGAAAGATTATATTTGATAAATAATCAGTTGCCATTTGCAACGCATATTAGATCTTCAGCAAGAATTAAAAAAGCTGTAAAAAGACATTTTTGTGATCCATCTTTGGCATGTGCTCTTTTAGGAGCTACTCCAGTCAAGCTATTAAGGGATTTGGAAACTACCGGATTCCTGTTTGAAGCATTATGCGAAAGAGATTTGCAGATATATGCTGAAGCAATGGAGGCAAAACTATATCATTATCAAGATTATAAAAATAGAGAAATTGATGCAGTCATTGAAACATATGAAGGTGATTGGATGGCTATTGAGATTAAACTAGGGGCTATTCAAATAGATGGGGCAGCAGAAAACTTAATAAAACTACGAGATTCTATGATTGAAGATGAAAAGGCAAAACCACCAAAATGGTTAGTTGTAATTTGTGGATTAACTAATGCAGCATATCAAAGAGCTGATGGGGTATACGTAATTCCAATAACAAGTTTAAAAGATTAAGTTTTTTTGCATATGCTTGGAATAATGTTATTGAAAAAAATACGTAAAAGTACGTAAAATATTCAGTTTAGTGTTTATATTTTAAAACTGTTTATGATAATATCCGAATAAAAGTGTGATAGATTACATTTCTATGCGAAGAAAAGTGTAATAGATTACATTTTTATGCATAGAAAAGTGTAAATGATTATATTTTTATGTGGAGAAAAGTGTAAAGATGTTGTATAATCACTATAAAGAGGTGATATAATGTATAGAACAATTATTGAACAGTTGAGAGTATGGAAAAAAAGAAAAAATCGAAAACCTTTAATAATAAGAGGTGCTAGACAAGTTGGTAAAACTTGGATTATGAAAGAATTTGGTAAAGAAGAATATGAGGATATTGCATACTTTAGTTTAGATAACGATGATAGATTGCAAGGTATATTTACAGGGGATTTGAATCCAAAGAGAATAATTAGTGAGCTTGAAATATATAGAAATAAAAGTATAGAAAAAAATAAAACACTAATTATTTTCGATGAAATTCAAGAACAACCCAAAGCTTTGACATCTTTGAAGTATTTTAGTGAAGAAGAACCGGAATATCATATTGTATGTGCAGGTTCATTACTTGGGATAGCACTTCATCATGGTACATCTTTTCCTGTGGGAAAGGTTGATTTTATAGATTTATACCCATTATCATATGAAGAATTTTTAATAGCTACAGGTAATAAACGATTTGCAAATTTATTAAAAGAATACAATTATCAGACGGTAAATACTTTTCATAGCGATTACATAAAAATCCTTAAGAATTATTATTATGTAGGTGGTATGCCAGAGGTTGTAAGTAGTTTTATTGAAGAACATGATTATAATGAAGTTAGGCGAATACAACGCTCTATTTTAAATGAATATGAACAGGATTTTTCTAAGCACGCGCCTGATGCGGTGGTACCTAAAATCAGATTAGTATGGAATAGCTTATCATCTCAATTGACAAAAGAGAATAAGAAATTTGTGTATGGATTAATACACGAAGGGGCCAGAGCGAAAGAATTTGAGATGGCATTGTTATGGCTTTCTGATTGTGGTTTAGTTCATATGGTTCATAGAATAAATAAACCGGAATTACCTTTAAAAGGCTTTGAGGATTTGAAAGCTTTTAAGTTGTTTTTTGTAGATGTAGGATTGTTGTCATGTCAATTGAATTTAGACCAAAAGGTTTTAATAGATGGAAATAAGCTTTTTACGGAATATAAAGGAGCTTTAACTGAACAATATGTTCTTCAACAAATCGTAACTAAAGAAAATCTAGGGATATATTATTGGACAAATAATAATAGCACAAGTGAAATAGATTTTATATTAGATAATGGAAGCAATGTTATACCATTAGAAGTAAAGGCAGAAACCAATTTAAAGGCAAAAAGTCTTAAGGTATTTCATGAAAAATATAAGATTAATGTTTCTATTAGATCTTCAATGTCTAATTATAAAAAGGAAAATTGGTTAGTTAATTTGCCACTTTGGGCAATTATGAATATCGAAAGAGAAATTGAAGAGTTTTGATATAAAGACTGAAAAGGTGTATAAATCTCTTTGATTAAAAGTTGAAAAGGTGTATGTTGAGTATTGCATTTACAAATCGTGGCAAATTTGCCACTTTTAGTAAATGGAAGATAAAAATAGTTTAAAACTTTAGATTTGCATTTTATGAATGCAATCTGTAGTTTTGTCACAATATGCTTAAGTATCTTATAAAATACTTTTACAAAGCCATGACCTTATGGTATAGTATTAAAGATAAAAAAATAATTAATGGAGGGTTTTATATGAACGCAATTGAGGGATATTCAAATAGTGTGCAAAGACTAATAGCTATGTTAACTACAGGAGTTGGAATAACATTTAGTTTAGTGATTTTAGTTCTAAGTATTGTAGCTATGTGGAAGATTTTCACAAAAGCCGGAGTAGAAGGATGGAAGAGTATTATTCCTATATATAATATTTATATTTTAACTAAGATTTCATTTGGTAATGGATGGTGGTTCTTACTTCTTTTAATTCCATGTGTAAGTTGGATTTTTGCTATAGTTCTTTGGTATAAATTATCAACAGCTTTTGGACATGGCATTGGATTTACGCTGGGATTAATATTCTTTAACACAATATTTATCCTAATTATAGGATTAGGTGATTCACAATATGTTGGATATAATTCAAATGATAGTTTTCCTAACTAGTCTGTGATAAAATATAAAAGGATGATGCTTATTGCATTGTCCTTTTATTCTATGAAATGAAGAAGGAACAATAATGATAATAAAAGGAATTCAAAAAACCACACTCTTAGATTACCCAGGAAAAGTTGCAGCAACCATATTTACTGGTGGCTGCAATTTTAGATGCCCATTTTGTCATAATGCATCTCTTGTTATTGGAGGGCAGAAAGACTTATTTGCAAATGAAGAAGAGGACATTATCACAGAGGAAGATATATTTGCATTTCTCGGTAAACGTCAGGGAATTTTAGATGGAGTATGTATAACTGGTGGAGAGCCTTTAATTCAAAATGGTATAGAAGATTTCATTAGGAAGATAAAAGAACTTGGATTTCTGGTAAAGCTTGATACAAATGGCTCTTTCCCTGAGAAAATGATTGCTCTTATTGAAGAAGGACTAGTAGATTATGTTGCTATGGATATAAAAAATTCTCCTGAAAAATATGATATGACCGCTGGACTTGATGGTGGCATTATTAATATAAATTCAATAAATAAAAGTATTGATTATCTTAAAGCTTCTAATATTCAGTATGAATTTAGAACAACTGTCGTAAAAGAACTTCATAATATCAAAGATATTGAAATTATTGGCAAATGGTTATCTGGTGCAAATGAATATTATTTGCAAAGTTTTAAAGATAGTGGGGATTTAATAGAAGCAAATCTTCATGAAGTATCAAAAGAAGAAATGATTGAAATGGCAAAAGTTGTGAAGCCGTATTTTAAACATGTAGAGGTAAGAGGAATTTAAATATTAAGATTTCACAAAACATCAGTATGTTGTGTATTGTTTAAAAAATATACACAATATATTGATTTTTTTAATTGACTAAAAAGGTTTAGGAGAGTACAATTAATGTACTCGCTAAGTAGGTGGAGAGGTTCCTATTTATGCATAGAAATATTGGAAGGTAGGTTAGAATATGTATCAAGTAGAGAAACGTGACGGACAGATTAGTGAATTTAATATTGTGAAGATTGCAGATGCTATTACTAAGGCATTTGATGCCAAGGAAAGACAGTATAATCCAAGTACAATTAATTTTCTTGCTATTCAAGTAACAGCAGATTTTGAGCCAAAGATTAAGAATAACTTAGTTAAGGTGGAAGACATTCAGGACAGTGTTGAGACCGTTCTTATTAAGGGCGGATATGACGATATAGCTAAGGCATATATTCTTTATAGAAAACAGAGAGAGAAAGTTCGTAATCTTAATACAACTATGCTTAACTACAAGGATATAGTAGATAGCTATGTTAAAGTTACTGATTGGAGAGTTAAGGAAAATTCAACAGTTACTTATTCTGTTGGAGGACTTATTCTTAGTAATTCAGGAGCTATTACAGCGAACTACTGGTTATCAGAGATTTATGATGATGAGATAGCCGAAGCTCATAGAAATGCTGAGATTCATATTCATGATTTAAGTATGCTTACAGGATATTGTGCCGGTTGGTCACTTAAACAACTTATTGAAGAAGGTCTTGGAGGTATTCCGGGAAAGATTAGTTCTTCACCAGCTAAACATTTAAGTGTTTTATGTAACCAAATGGTTAACTTCCTTGGAATTATGCAGAATGAATGGGCTGGTGCTCAAGCCTTTTCATCATTTGATACCTATCTTGCTCCATTTGTAAAAACAGATAACCTTTCATATTCAGAAGTTAAAAAATGTATTGAAAGTTTTATATATGGTGTTAATACTCCAAGTAGATGGGGAACACAAGCACCATTTTCAAATATTACTCTTGACTGGACTGTACCGGCTGATTTGGCAGGAGAAAAAGCAATTGTTGGAGGTAAAAGAGCAGACTTTACTTATGGCGATTGTAAAAAAGAAATGGATATGGTTAACAAAGCCTTCATTGAAATCATGATTGAAGGAGATGCTCATGGTAGAGGCTTCCAATATCCAATTCCTACATATTCTATTACTAAGGATTTTGATTGGTCAGACACAGAGAACAACGAGCTTTTATTTGAAATGACATCTAAATATGGTACACCTTATTTCTCTAACTATATTAATAGTGATATGGAGCCAAGTGATGTAAGAAGTATGTGTTGTAGACTTCGTCTTGACCTTCGTGAATTACGTAAGAAATCTGGTGGGTTTTTCGGAAGTGGTGAAAGCACAGGGTCTGTTGGTGTTGTTACAATTAATATGCCACGTATTGCATATTTGTCTAAAGATGAAGAAGAATTTTTCTCACGTCTTGATAGACTAATGGATATTAGTGCTCGTTCTCTTCACATTAAAAGAGGAGTTATAACTAAACTTTTAAATGAAGGATTATATCCATATACTAAGCGTTACCTTGGTAGTTTCGATAATCATTTCTCTACAATAGGACTTTTAGGAATGAATGAAGCCGGACTAAATGCTAGTTGGATTCGTAAAGACATGACTAATATCGAAACTCAAGAATTTTCTAAGAGAGTTCTTAATCACATGAGAGAAAGACTTTCTAATTATCAAGAAGAGTATAATGGTGAATTATTTAACCTTGAAGCAACTCCTGCAGAGTCTACAACTTATAGATTTGCTAAACATGATGTTGCAGAATATCCAGATATTATTACAGCTGCTGAACCAGGTGGAACACCATACTATACTAATAGTTCTCATCTTCCTGTTGGATTTACAGATGATATTTTTGAAGCCTTAGATGTTCAAGATGAACTTCAGACACTTTATACATCAGGAACAGTATTCCATGCATTCCTTGGAGAGAAGCTTCCTTCTTGGAAGTCAGCGGCTACACTTGTTCGTAAGATTGCTGAAAATTACAAGTTACCATATTATACACTTTCACCTACATACTCTATTTGCAAAGATCATGGATACATTAGTGGTGAAGAGTATAAATGCCCAATTTGCGGTAAAGAGACAGAGGTTTACAGTCGAATTACTGGATACTATCGTCCTGTTAAGAATTGGAATGATGGCAAATCCGAAGAATTCAAAGAACGTAAAGTTTATGATTTTGCTAAAGTAAGTACAAAGCTTGCCGGTGAGATGAATAAAATTGCAAATGAGGAAGCAGAAGCTGCAAATGATGTTAAAGAAGCAAATGATATTAATATTGCGGACGTAAATGTTACCCCAATGCTTTTCACAGTGAAGACCTGTCATAATTGCCCAACAGCTAAAAGAATTTTAGATGAAGCAGGAATTAATTATGCAGTTGTTGATGCTGTAGAACAGAAAGAATTGGCTAAAGAGTTTAGGATTATGGCTACTCCAAGTCTTGTCCTTACATCTAAAGATGGTTATGAAGTTTTGGCAGGATTAGGGGATATTCAGAAGTTTATTGATCAGGTTAAGGCAGGTAGATAGGATTATTTAAAATTGAATTATTCAGAAGGTCATAAATTGCCTCCTATTTGAAAAAGTTTGACACTTTTTGTGTCAGACTTTTTCTGTATAATGACTTCTACATATTAACTATGTATTTTCTTAATACATTACTTTATTTACTATGCTATGAAGAGTTTAAAGTTTTTATAAGGTAGGTTTTTGATTTGTGTTTAGCTGAAGTTGACAATTGATGTCCTGACTTCATTTTTTGAGAATTACTTTTTAACTGTATGTTTTTAATAATTCCTTTGTATCTTTGGTGAAACACAAGCCTTTGATAGAATATTTGTGGTATAATTTTAAATTATTGAAAAGAAGAGAGGTAGACAATATGGCAAATCCAATAGTAACAATCACAATGGAGAGCGGAGAAGTTATGAAAGCAGAGCTTTATCCAGAAATCGCTCCAAATACAGTTAATAACTTTATTTCATTAGTAAAAAAAGGATTTTATGATGGAATTATCTTCCATAGAGTTATAAAAGGTTTTATGATTCAAGGTGGAGATCCACAAGGTATAGGAATCGGTGGACCAGGTTATGAAATAGAAGGAGAATTTACTTCTAACGGTTTTAAAAATGACTTATCTCATGATCCAGGGGTACTTTCAATGGCAAGAGCTATGAATCCAGATTCAGCTGGTTCTCAATTCTTTATAATGCATGAGAAAAGCCCTCACCTTGATGGACAATATGCAGCCTTTGGTAAAGTAATCGAAGGACTTGATGTTGTAGATAAAATTGCAAATGAAAAAACTGATTATCAAGATAAACCACTTAATGAGCAAAAGATTAAATCAATGACAGTTGATACATTTGGAGTTGATTATCCGGAACCAAAGAAACATTAAAATTAAGAATTAATATTTAAGATATTGTTATTTGCTGTTATATAATATTTAAATTTTTTGAGTTTATTTGTTATTGCGCAGTTTGATTTGAAACATTTGCAAAAAATGACTATAAAACATACTACGAAATATCCACGAGGAGTGTCTAAAAGCTTATGAATATGATTCACACTGACAATTTAATATTTGACTACGATAAGCGTGATGAAGAAGGCAATGTTATAGGTATTTCTCGTGCTATTGATCAGGTTAATCTGGATGTTAAAGAGGGAGAATTTATTGGGATTTTAGGGCATAATGGCTCTGGTAAATCTACTTTAGCTAAGCATATTAATGCTATTCTTCTTCCATCAGAAGGTAATATTTATATCGAAGGTATGGATACAAGGGATCCTTATAATATTATGCCTGTAAGACAGACAGCTGGGATGGTTTTTCAAAATCCAGATAACCAGATTATAGGTACAGTAGTTGAGGAAGATGTAGGCTTTGGACCAGAAAATCTAGGCGTTCCAACTGATGAGATTTGGGAACGAGTAGAAGACAGCTTAAGTTCTGTTGGAATGTTAGAGTATAGAAAACATTCTCCCAATAAGTTATCAGGTGGTCAAAAGCAGAGAGTTGCTATAGCTGGAGTTGTGGCTATGGAACCAAAATGTATTGTACTTGATGAGCCTACAGCTATGCTTGATCCAGTAGGACGAAAAGAAGTTTTAAAAACAGTTCTTAAGCTTAGACAAAAGAAGAATGTTACAGTTGTATTAATTACTCATTATATGGAAGAAGTAGTAGATTGTGATAAACTTTTCGTTATGGAACAAGGAAAAGTAGTTATGAGTGGAAGTCCTAAGGAGATTTTTTCTAGGGTGGATACCTTAAAATCTTATCGCCTTGATGTTCCACAAGTTACTCTTTTGGGACATGAGCTTAGAGAAGCTGGGCTAGATATTCCAGAGGGAATATTGAAAAAAGAGGAACTTGTAGAAGCCTTAAAGAGAGTTAAACATATACAATAGAAGAAGCAATGATGCAATAAGACTTCTACTTTTTAAAAAGAAAAATATAAGAATTAATACTAAAGACTTTTTAGTTTACGATATTAAAGTAAATTATTTTACTAAATATTAATTTGTATTATTTAAAAGAAGCGAAAAAGTTAGATAAAGATAATTATGCAGTAAGGAGTAAAGATGTCTATAAGGTTAGAAAATGTAAATTATATTTATAGTGAGAAAACTGCATATGAGAAACACGCCATTAAAGATATTAATCTTGAAATATCTGATGGAGAATTTGTTGGAATAATTGGACATACCGGTTCAGGTAAATCAACACTTATCCAGCATATGAATGGACTTATTAAGGCCACTTCAGGAAAAGTTTTTTTTAATGGTGAAAATATATATGAAGATGGATATAATTTAAAAAACCTTAGACAAAATGTTGGTTTAGTTTTTCAATACCCGGAGCATCAACTTTTTGAAATAGACGTCATTACAGATGTATGTTTTGGTCCTAAAAATCAAGGGTTATCTGAAGAAGAATGTAAGAGCCGAGCTTACGAGGCTTTAAATTTAACGGGTGTTAAGGAAAAATACTATAAAGCTTCTCCCTTTGAATTATCTGGTGGACAGAAAAGAAGAGTTGCAATTGCTGGAGTATTAGCTATGAGACCCAAGGTTTTAATTCTTGACGAACCAACAGCTGGACTAGATCCAAAGGGACGAGATGATATTTTAGACCAAATATCTCATTTCCAAAAAGAAACAGGTATAACAGTTGTTCTTGTATCTCATAGCATGGAAGATATTGCTAAATATGCAACCAGATTAATTGTTATGAATAAAGGTGAAGTCCTTTATGATGATACACCTAAAGAGGTTTTTAAACATTATAAAAATCTTGAAAAAATTGGACTTTCAGCACCAAGTGTAACATATATTATGGATGATTTGAAAAATAACGGCTTTAATGTTAGCACTGAAGTGATGACAGTAGAAGAAGCTAGAGATGAGATATTAAAGGCTATTTAGAAGTATTTAAATAGATAAGTATAGAGATGAAATATTAATATTTATTTAAAAGTCTTTAAATAGATAAGTATAGAGTTAAAGATTAAAGATAGAAGCAGTTAAACATAAATTTAAATATATTTGCAAATAAATTTCTAAGGGAAGATGGAAAAGTTAACTTATGATTAGAGACATTACAATTGGTCAGTTTTATCCTGCAAAAAGCATTTTACATAGACTTGACCCTAGGGTTAAGATAGCATCGACACTTTTGTATTTAGTGTCCTTATTTGTGTTTAATAATTTATGTGGATACATACTTGCAACAATTTTTCTATTCACAGTAGTTAAACTTTCAAAAGTTCCTGTTTCTTTTATACTTAAAGGTATTAAGCCAATTGTATTTCTACTAATATTTACTGTAATATTAAATGTATTTTTAACGCGAGGCGGAGCTGTTTTATTTTCATTTTCTATTTTTACAATTACAGAAAATGGATTACGAACCGCAGTATTTATGGGAGTAAGATTAATCTATTTAATTATGGGTTCATCCCTTATGACATTTACCACTTCACCTAATCAGCTAACTGATGGAATGGAAGCTTTACTTAAGCCTTTATCTTATATAAAAGTTCCTGTTCATGAAATCGCAATGATGATGTCTATTGCACTTCGCTTTATTCCAATACTTCTTGAAGAAACTGACAAA
>JAISGP010000066.1 GCA_031263035.1 Lachnospiraceae bacterium
TACATCTTTTATCCTTGTATCTACATCACTGCCTCGTTCAATAATGATGGGTTTAAGTCCGGATAAAGCTAGCAAGTAAGCAGAAAAAATACCGGCTGGTCCAAAACCTACAACTATAGATCTAAATAATTGCTTTCCATTATTAGTTTTAGGTAATGTATACTCTGTACTTTTTGTAATTATCTTCAGGTTTTTATTTCGATTTCTTTTTAAATTAGCATTAGATTTTTTATCGAAAACTTCAAACTCTACAGTATACACATAAAACACTTCAATTTTATTTCTAGCATCTATACTTTTTTTTACAATTTGCAAATGAGAAATTTTATTTTTACTTAAATGAAGCTTTTTTTCAATTATATTCTCTAGTAAATTTTTGTCTACTTTTTTATTTGCATCAATTTTAACTTGAGATAAACTATAAAGCATATAATCTCCTATTAATTCATTTCTTCAAAAAAATTATCACCAATAATGTTACCGGTTGCCCAGGCATAGTGTAGATTATAACCTCCACACTGCCCTAATACATCAGTTACTTCACCGCCAAAGTAAAGTCCCTTAATAATTTTGGATTCCATATTCTTTGGATTTATATCTTCTAAACTTATGCCTCCAAGACAACCTTGGGCATTTTTAAATCCATTTGTATCATAAACAGATATATTAAAATTTTTAAATTTTCCAATTATATCAGATATGAAAATAGCAATATTATATTCATCTAAGACTATGTCTTTAACTTTCAATTTATATAGTTCTACAAGGGGCTTATTAATATCGTCTTTTATAAAATCTAATTCTTTTTTTAATTGGTCATTGAGTTTATTTTTATAGCGATTATTTTCATTAACAAAGATTATATCAATAAGCTCTTCGGGGAAAAGACCCTTTAGTAATTCTTTTAAAGAAATAATAGGATTATTCCAATATGCCATGAGTAAAAACTCTACTATATATTCTTTAGAAAAATCAGGTAAAAAGTCTATAGTTATATCTATAGTTTTATCTTTACTTAAAATCTTAGATATAAAAGTACTTAATTGAAAAACCGGTATTCCAGAAATACCATAATAAGTTATTTGGACCTCGCCTTTAACCTCAACTTGAAAAGAATTCTCTAATTTGGTGATTATAATTTCATCATTGTTTTCAAGATAATCAAAATCCTCTTTAGGAAAATTTTCATCATATATATGAGTAAATTTAAGCTTTGAAATAATGCGAAAAGATTTAATTCCACTAGTATTTAGACCTGAGGTCTTTAAACCAACTAAACCTGGTAAAACTTGGGTGATTTTATGCCCAAGTTTTCTTGCAAATATATATCCGCTACCATTACTGCCTTTAACAGCTGAACCTTGACCACCTGTAGAAATAATCAACCTATTATATTCATAAGTGTTAGTCATGGTAATGGTTTTCTTTGACTTATTTTTATCTTCATTCTTAAAGTCTGGTTTCGATTTTGAAACTTCGGTCATAATCTTATCAGTACATTTTAAAGTAAAAGTTTTATTGTTATACTCAACTTTTTCGACTAGGGAATTATACTTAATTTTAATATTATATCTATCTAATTCCCGTTCTAATATACTGACAACTGTTTTAGACTGCTTAGTATTTGGATAAACCCACCCCTTTTCGTCCACAGTTAATAAGCCAAATTCTCTCCAAATATTAATACAATCATCATAAGTAAAGCTATTCAGTATCTTTGATAATATACTTTTATTTGAACTTTGGTAATTATTTATAGAAATGCTTTTATTTGTAAGATTACACTGACCATTACCACTGGCAAGAATTTTTTTACCTAGTACATCATTGCTTTCATGAATAGTAATGGAAATATCATTAAGTTTTAAATCCTTTGCTTTTTTGCTGATGGCTATAGCGGACATTATACCGCTTGCACCGCCTCCGATAATTCCAACTTTCATAATCATCACCTTAATTTAAATCTTCTTCTTTTAAGACACCATTTCTAATTAATTGTTCAAGACTTCTAAGAATACCAAATTTGCCGTGAGGATATGTTAGTCCACCTTGAAAATATACTGCAAATGGCTCTCTAATAGGTGCATCAGCAGAAAGTTCTATTGAAGAACCTGAAACAAATGCACCGGCAGCCATAATAACTTCACTATCATATCCAGGCATATCCCAAGGTACAGGAGTAACATAGGAATCCACAGGAGCTGCATATTGAATACCTTCACAAAAAGAAGTTACTCCCAGTTTACTTCCCAAAACAACTGATTGAATAATATCCGTTCTTTCTTCATCTTTATCTGGGAAGCATTTAAATCCAAGACTTTCATAAATATTTGCAGAAAATATAGCACTTTTTAAAGCAGCAGCTACAACTGTTGGAGCTAAAAATAATCCTTGATAAAATTCTTTCATTACCGAAAGAGAGGCTCCAACTTCCTTTCCTAGCCCCGGAGACGAAAGTCTAAAGGCACATCTTTCAATTAAATCTTTTTTACCTGCTATATAACCGCCTATTGGAGCTAAACCTCCACCTGGATTTTTAATTAATGATCCTACTACTAAATCTGCACCAACATCACTTGGTTCAAGTTTCTCAACAAATTCACCATAACAATTATCCACCATGATTATAATATCTGGCGTTATTTCTTTTAAGAACTTTATTAAATCGGCAATTTTCTCAATTGAAAAACTTGGTCTAGTTTGGTAACCTTTTGAGCGTTGAATAGTAGCCATTTTAGTTTTAGGGGTAATGGATTTTTTAATGGCTTCATAATCAAATTCATTATCCTTTGTTAAGTCCACTTGTTTATAAGTAATTCCATATTCAGCTAAAGAACCAGTTGATTGTCTTATTCCTATTACTTCTTCAAGAGTATCATATGGTTTTCCGGCAGGGCTTAATAGCTCATCACCAGGTCTTAAAACTCCATTTAAGGCTATAGATAAGGCATGAGTACCACAGGCAATACTTGGCCTAACTAAAGCATCTTCTGTATTAAATATAGATGCATATACTTTTTCTATAGTTTCTCGTCCTGTGTCGTTATAACCATATCCACTTGTATAATTAAAACAAGCCTCACTAACTTTATTTTCTTGCATAGCACTTAAAACTTTAAGTTGATTGTACTCTGCCATTTTATCTATTGTTTTAAAACGATTTTCTAAGGATTTTTCTATCTTTTCTCCAAAGTCGTAAACACTTTTTCTTATTCCTAATTTTTCATACATTTCAATCATTAATTATGACTTACCTTTCCAAATAAATACTTTTACAATACTTAATGAATACTTTTATAATACTTAATGAATACTTTTATAATTACAATTTAAGTCAATTCATATAAATAAACTCTAGACCTTCGGTCTATCGTTAAACTATGAGAAGCTTGCTTCTCATAGTTTACACTATCCTCTTAAATTTTTTATCTAATTCTTTTTTACTCATTTTTATAATTGTAGGTCTTCCATGTGGGCAGTGATATGGATTATCTAATGTTATAAGCCCCGAAATAATTGTCTTCATCTCTTCTTCGGAAACATTCATATTGCCTTTTACTGCAGCTTTACA
>JAISGP010000074.1 GCA_031263035.1 Lachnospiraceae bacterium
AGGTGCAATCCCTGCTGCCATCATAGCTGCCTCAATTGCAAATGTACCACTTCCGCAAAATGGGTCAACTAAAATTCTATCTTTATGCCATGGGGTAAGCTTAATTAAAGCTGCTGCCAAAGTTTCAGAAATAGGAGCTTCACCTGAAAGTTCTCTATAACCTCTTTTATGTAGAGATGTTCCGGTTGTATCTAAGGTCACTGTAACAATATCCTTATTTATAAATATACGTATAGGATATTCATTACCATCTTCCTTAAACCAATCTATATTATAGACTTCTCCTAACTTTTTAACACAAGCCTTTTTAACAATAGATTGAATATCTCTCGGACTAAAAATCTTACTTTTTACAGAAGAAGCTTTCTTAACCCAAAACTTTCCATCGTTAGGAATGTAATTCTCCCAAGGCAAAGAATAAACAGCATCAAAAAGCTCTTCAAAGCTAGTAGCTTTAAACTTTCCTACTAAAAGTAAAACTCTTTCTGTAGTTCTAAGAAAAATATTTGAACTGCATATACCCTTTACATCTGGTACATGATATTCTACTCTTCCATCTTCCACCTCAGAAACCTGAAATCCTAAATCATTTATTTCTCTCTTTAAAACAGCCTCAAGTCCAAAGTGACAAGGTGCTACCAGTATTATTTCAGACATATTTTCTCTTTCTAGTTGCTTTTATTATTAAAACTCATTGTAATACAATTAAAATAATTTCCTTTAAAACTATAAAAAACTGGTTTTAAAACTTCTTTATAAAAATCATCTCAATATTTGAAATCAATTGTACAATTTCTACTTCTTTGCACCACCATCAAGTACCTTCTTTAATTCTTCCAAGAAAGTATTTGAATCCTTAAATTCTCTATATACAGATGCAAATCTTACATAAGCAACTTCATCAAGCTTTTTAAGTTCATCCATAACGATTTCGCCTACATCCGCACTTTTCATTTCTTTCATATCACTATTTAATATTCTAGTTTCAACTGCATCAACAGTTTTTTGAATTTGTTCCGCTGAAATAGGTCGCTTATAACAAGCACGAAGAACTCCACGTTCAAGCTTCGCTCTGTCATAAGCCTCCCTGTTATTATCTTTTTTCATAATAATCATTGGAATAGTTTCCATCTTTTCATAAGTTGTAAATCTTTTGCCACAGGCCTCACAAACTCTTCTTCTTCGAATTACAGTATCTTCTTCTGTTGCTCTAGAATCAATAACTCTGGTGTCTAATTCACCACAATATGGACATTTCATACAATGCTCCTTTATAATCGACTATTTTATTAAACATGATAAAATAAATTAAGTTACTTGTAAAATAATATTTTAACCTTAAATAGAAGTTATATCTTGTCTTTAATATTAATATTTTATATCTCGAATAGTTAAAACCATTAAAGAAATGCAATAATAATATCTAATTTCATAAATGAATATAATCAAACTATAGTTTATCATATTCAAAGACTTTAAACTATAATTTATTTGATTGTTCATCACAATATTACAAGTTTATTACCTTCTTCCTCGTTCTAACAATTAATATCACCGATACAATAAATACAATACTCTCAGTAACAAGAAGTGTAAACCAAATTCCATCCATAGCAAAAACATTTGCAAGAATTATAGCCATAGGGATTATTATTACAAATCCTCTTAAAATTGAAATTAAAAATGAATTCTTAGAATTGCCAATTGCTGAAAAGAAGCCGGCAGATATTACATTTAAGCCTAAGAAAAAGAAACCAAGGAAATAGGTTTTAACCCCTTTTATTGCTAGTTTTTGCAGGATTAAACTATTATCTTTATTAAATGTATCTACAATTCCATTTGCAAATAAGAAATTTATTCCATAAAAGATTATGGCAAGGGATAGTGCTGTAATAAAACCATATCTTAAAAGTGCTCCTACTTCTTTTACTTTTCCTTTTCCATATTCGTCACTTACAATCGGTTGCATGCCTTCACCTACACCATTGAATATGGAAATTCCGACTAAAGCGATATTTGCAACAACTCCATAAGCTGCTACCCCAATATTTCCGGCTAATTTTAAGATAAGCATATTAAAAACTATAATTACAATCCCTGAAGATAGTTCTGAAATTAAGGTAAAAACTCCAAGAGAACACACGTCTTTTATTTTATCAAAGCTTGGTCTGATTTTTACAAATCTAAAGGTATTTTTCTTTTTAACAAAGTGGGCTGATAAAATAATTAAACTTATCACCGGTGATGCCCCTGTTGCAAGGGCTGCACCAAACATACCCATTCCAAAGGGAAAAATAAATATATAATCTAACACAACATTTGATAAACTTCCTGTAATCATAGCAATCATTGAAAGCTTAGGATTATTGTCATTTCTTACAAAAGAAGATAGCAAATTATTTAACATAAACATTGGAGAAAAGATTAGAATTACCTTTAAATAAATTGCTGTGTCGGTGATGGTTTCTCCATTTGCACCTAAAAGTCTTGCAACAAAGCCTGATGCAAATATTCCAATAAGAACAAAAATTACTGCGGAAAACACATCTAATATTACTGCCAATGAGAATATGTCTTTGGGTTTTGAAAGGGAAAATCTAGTTGCCGAGCCTATACCTATCATACGTCCAACACCATATACGAAGCTATAAGCTGGAAGAGCTAGATTTAAAGCTGTTAGTCCATTTGAACCTACTCCCCTGGCTATAAATACTGTATCTGCAAGTATGTAGCATGATAATCCTAACATACCTAAAATATTTAATGATACATATTTTAAAAATTTATTTCTAAGTGTTAGATTTGCACTTTTCACATTCACCTCATAAAACACCCCCTAGAAGGTTTCTAGGGGGCTTCCTAACTTATTTAACATGATAAACTCTAGACCTTCGGTCTATCGTTAAATCATCAGAACACGGTTCTGATAATTTATACTCTAAAGTCATCTTCTTTTAGAATTATTCTATCTGAAGCATCAGTACTCTTTCCGAATACACGTCTAGCAAGATGTTTTACATTGGCTCTTTGAGAATGTTCAATTGCTGCATCCATAATTTCTTTAACTTCTGCAACTGATACTGCATGATCTTCTCTTTGCATAACATCAATTCGACTATATAAAGCTAAGATTCCCATCTCATCTAATTTGTAGCCATTTTCTTTAGCATATGTTTGTCCAAATGTAACTAATTCATCATTGATAAATACTGGTAAATCAAGCTTAGAAGTAAATTTCTTTCTAAAATCTGGATGAGTTTTAAGCATCTTTTCCATAGGAGTTTTTTCATCTTCAAGAACGAAAAGTAATTCTCCAGTCTGTTTCTCCATTAATCTATTAAGTTCTTTAATAGTTCTAGAATTTAACTTACCTGCTTTTTCAACGATAATTGCTCCACCACGTAACTTTTTAAAGATATTTACAAGCTCTTTAGTATTTAAAGATTCACCTGTTACAATTGCAACTTTTCCTTGATTTAGGTTACGTTGTTTTTGGATGGCTTTAACCATATCTACTGCAAGAACTGTTTTTCCTGAACCTTTAGTTCCTATTACTAAGATGTTACCGGTTCTAGAAGATCCTTCTTTTCTGGCACGTCTATCATTATCAAGAACCTCAACAATCTGTTCACTCATTCCACGTACCGGAACAAAGTAAGAGAAAAGCTTCTTCTGATCTTCAGTAAGTCCTGCGCGAAGTCCAATTTCGCTAGTAGCAGATAAGTCGTAACGACCTGTTACTACGAAACCAGTATCAAATGGAATACCGCCACCTTTTTTCTTCATTCGTCTTTTAATTTCAGCTTCAGATGGTTCAATTAATTCCGGATGACTTTCTCCTAATTCTCTAAGAGTTTTATCTACATCATCCTCTTCTTCAGGAATATCTTCATATTTTTCTTCGTCACCATCATCTTCTGTATCTTCTGAAGGTTCATCTTCTTCATCTTCATCAATATATTCTTCAAATTCATCAGAAAGATCTTCATCATCGTAAGACATAGAATTAGTTTCATCATCATCTAAATCAACTTCTTCGACATCATCTAAATGAATATTGAAGCCATCTACATCTTCATAAGTATCTTCATCATCATAATCTTCAAATTCTGAATCACTTAACTCTGATTGATAATCACTTGCTTCTTCTGTATCTCTTTCATCTTCATCTTGGTTTTTATTTACAATTGAAGATACAATACTTTCTACACTATCATCTGAATTATCTTCTTCTCCTGCTTCTTCTACCTCATCTTCCTCCTCATCATCTAAAGGAATAGTAATAGGTACAATATTTGCAGTGTTTTTTAAAGCTTCATTGAGAACATTAGATACCGGTTCATTTTCTTTTTCAATCTTTCGAACCTCTTCTAAAGCTTCTTCTGCCTCAATCTTAGCTTGTTCCTCTTCTTCACTAGCTTTCTTAGCATCAAATTCTTTTTTAGCTTCTTCTTCAGCCTTTTTCTTAGATTCTTCTTCTTTAATCTTAGACTCTTCTTTTAATTTGCTAAGTTCTTCTTCATCTTTTTTAGCTTGCTCATTAATCTCTGCTTGGAACTTCTCTTGCTTCTCTTTCCAACCTGAAAGAATATCATCTATTCTAAAGCTAGCTGCTTTAACTGTTTTATCTAAATCTTCATCATCTACAGGTTTGAAATTAAGAGTGTTATTGATATCTTGATTTTCAGGCGTTGGTTCAACCTCTTCCTCATCTAAAGGATTGTCTTCTTCCATCTCCCAAATATCTTGACCCATGGCTTCCATTATAGGATTAGTAGCCTTAACTTCCTCTTTTTCTTCGTCGTCAGAAACTGTATCTTCTACCGTTTCTTCTTCAGAAGTTTTTTCATTCTCTTCAAATAAACCAACTAAAGAATCCACTTCATGAACACTTGGCTCACCGGCAAATGTAACATCCTCTTCATCATCTTCATCTGAAATTTCATCCATAACATCCATTGATTCTCTATCAGCTTTAGTTGTATCTGGTAGTTCATCTTCTTCGTTAAATGGAACTAATTTTTCTCCATCTTCAGAAACTAAATCTTTATTTATCTCTTCATTAGCTTCTTCCTTTTCTTCTAATTCAGTAGCTCTTTCCTTAATCCCCGTAGGTCTTTCAAACTTAGGTGCTGTAATCTTTTTAGCTGCATTATATTTTTCTTGTTGAAGTGGAGTTAAAGGCTTATATTTTTTCTTTAATTCCATGGCTTGCATAACGTATTTGCCGTCACTAAACCAAAGCATTAAGTCATCACATTCCTCAATACATTCTGAAATCATACCTGCTTCAGCATAAAGTTTCGCAAGTTCATATGCCCATTTTTCAATATATTCTGCATTTTTAAAGTCTTTCAAAGCATCTATCTGCTCCGTAAGTGGAGAGTTTGAAGCTCTTAAAATTCTATATTTTAAAATATACTGATTAGAATCTCTTGGAGCAATCTTAATAAACTCCTCATAACAATCAGAAGCCTCTGCTACCTCGCCAAGACGAAGATACATAATACCTAATTTATATATGATCTTTTTACTTCCTGATGACCTATCATGAGCAAATTCTAGTATATTTTTCGCTTTCTTATATTCCTTATTATGCTCATAGATTTCACTAACAGTTGTTAAAGTAGGAACTGACTTAACCCTTGTCCAATCTATAGTATCCGCTACCTCCATAGCTTTCTTGAATTCTTTTTTATCAACATAATCTAACATCTGTTCATTTCTAACTCGATATTCATACTTATCCAATTTTATCCACCTCTTATTTTTATTTTTAGCCTTCATCTATGCTAAAGTTAATACATATAATTTCAATTAGAGATTTTAATCCAAAGATTTATGTAAGTGATTTTTAATTAGAACTTTTCTCAATTATTTATGCAAATAGTTTTTAAGTTCAATATTTTTTGCAAATAACTTCTAATTAAATATAGATAATAACACAAAAATATTGGTTTACACAAAATCTTCGGAATTAGTCTACCATATGTAATAAGTAAAAGTCAAAAATTCATTAGTATTTTAACCCAATTATCAAAAAGTTCTATTTAAATAAAAAAAAGAAGTACTTGAAATTAATGTACTTCTATTGTAAAATACAGATAAGGAAATCGGAAGTAGAGGTTCCGACAACCCATTAAATTAAATGTTACTTAAATAAGCACTTAACTTTCGTAGGTTGGGGTGCTTATTTTTTTATGAGAGAAACAATCAATGACAAACCAGTAAATATTACAAGAACTAGTGTCAATACGTTCTGTATACTCATTGGCATCACCCTCCTTCATTAAAAATTTGGGCTAGCCGAAAAACTCACATCCGTTCCATATCTGTAAGCAACATATTACCATATAATCAAGAATATAACAATATTTATATCCCAATTTTAATCTGAATTCTTTCTCCTTTTGGAGTATCTAATAGCATAGGATAAATACCTGATTTCTGATTTTTAATTGCAAGATTAATTTCTTCTATCATATTTTGATTAACAATTATATCTGAAGCTTTATATTGCTTCCCATTTCTATCAAAAGCCAAAACATCCGAATTAGATATAATATCATCTCTAGTCAAAACATACTTATTAGAAGTATTAGATAGTGTAAAATCATTACCACCTATTGTTCCATTGGTAACTTTTATTCCAGAAGTTTCGCTACTATATCTTGGCAAAACTCCGCTACTATGTTGCCTTACAACTGCATAAATAACATGAGTTTCACCTAACCCATTAGATATAGTAATAGGATAATTCCCATCCTTTTTATCTCTAATGGCATTATTCAAACTCTGTAATTCCGAAGAATTAACTTTTAAATCTTTAATATTAATCTCTTGTCCATCTTTATCTTTGGCTTCCACTCTTCCTCTATATAGAAGTTCATTGGAAGTTATGATATTCTCATCACTTCCAATAACAAAGTTATTTCCAGACAAAAAAGATGCAGAATTATCTGCTTTAACATGTTTTTTCATATTTATTGCAAATAAAATCAAAAGCATTATAATTACAAAAAAAGCCATTACTATAGTAATATTAATTTTTTTATTTTTTATTATTTCCATGTTTCTACCCTTTATTAACATACCCTATACCCTATCTCTAATCACTATATATCCTAACTTATAAAAATTTTAAGCTCTTATATTATTATACTTTTATTTATTTTTTGTTTATTAAAACAATAAAAGTTCCCTTTTACTTTTCTCTTATTGCTTAATTTTATTCAATACTTCATAATTATTTTAATTGCAGAAAATACTA
>JAISGP010000083.1 GCA_031263035.1 Lachnospiraceae bacterium
TGGAGAGACTATGGGTATTAATTATACAGAGGATCAATTAAAAGTTATAAATACAAGAGATAGAAATATTTTAGTATCGGCAGCAGCAGGTTCCGGAAAGACTGCAGTTTTAGTTCAAAGAATTATAAAGATGATTATTGATGAAGATAAGCCTATTGATATTAATAGGCTTCTTGTGGTGACTTTTACTAAGGCAGCAGCCAAAGAGATGAAGGATAGAATTAGAAGTACTTTGGAAGGTATGTTAAAGGAAAATCCTTCTGATGATAATATTTCAAGACAATTATCTCTTTTATATGAAGCACAGATTACAACTATAGATGCCTTTTGCCAACAGGTAGTGAAAGAGCATTTTTCAAGTATTGATTTGGATCCAGAATTTAGAGTTGCAGATGAAGCAGAACTATCTTTAATGAAAAATGATGTATTAGATGAGATTTTAGAGGAAAGATTTGAAGAAGGGGATAAAGATTTTCTGGAATTTATTGATGCATACACTACCCCATCTAATAACAATAAGGTAAGGGAAGTTATTTTTAGTGTATATGATTATTCAAGAAGTATGGATAAGCCGGAAGTGTGGTTGCATAAATGTATAGAAGCCTTTTCTTATGATAATGAAGATGAATTAATCAATAGCGCATATTTTGCTGAATATATGAACCTTGCTTCTTGGGATATAGAAGAGCTTAAGACATTAATATCTGAAAATTTATGGATTGGAAGTGTAGGTGGAGTAGATGAATACTTTGATAATGCTAGAGCAGATGCAGATTTAATTTCTACATTAATTAATGCTAAATTTGAAGATAATGGGAAAAATAGAGATGAAACTACATTAAGATTTGATGGGAAAAGTGAAAAATATTACACACTATATACTGAAGAAATTAAAGAAAATCCAATTATTCATTTCTTTAAAAAGATATTTAATATAGGAGATACCTCTTCAAATATTAAAGAAATTAGGAAAAAGATTATAGTTACTATAGATAATGCAAATAAAAGTTGGAGTAGACTTAAATTATCTAAAAATTCTTCTTCAGATTTATATTTGCAAATAAAGTTTAAAGAAAATAGAGATAAGATAAAAAAGATAGTTGCAGGGCTTTCTAAGTCTGCCCTTTTTCAGCCTACAGAAGATATTTTAGAAGGTATGGAAATTTCTAAAATCTATGCTAAAACTCTAGTTTCAATTGTAGAAGATTTGTCTAGCAAATTCTCCGAAAGCAAAAAGGCTAAAGGGATAATTGACTTTTCAGATATGGAAAGATATGCCTTGGAGATACTTACAGAGAAACAATATAGAAAAAATGCTTATGATAATCAAGAAGAAAAGTATGAAGATAGCCAATTAACAAATGTTGATTTTGATAATGGAAAAGAAGTTATAGATAATATTGAAATAGAAGAAAAATATAAAGATAATTATATATTACAACCATCTACTATTGCTAAGGAATATGAGGAATACTATGAAGAGATTTTAATTGATGAATATCAAGATAGTAACTTCCTTCAAGAAGCTATTCTTTCTTCATTTGCAAGAAAGAAAGAAGACGGTTTCAAGAATAATATGTTTATGGTTGGTGATGTTAAGCAAAGTATCTATGGATTTAGGCGAGCTAAACCGGAGCTTTTTATAGAAAAATATAATAGATTTACTGAAAATTCTAATGAAGAGATGCGAATTGACCTTCATAAGAATTTTAGAAGTAGTGAGGCAGTAGTTAATTCAGTTAATATGATTTTTAAAAGAATTATGGGGAAAGATTTAGGGGGAATTGACTATGATGATAGGGCAAGTTTGATTTTAGGAGTGGATAGTATATTTACCCCAGAAGAAAATGAAAATCAAACGGAACTACTTCTTATAAATGAAAAGGATATGACTTTAGAGGAGCCGGATATTGACGAATTAAATAAGTCGGAAATGGAAGGAAGAGTAATTGCTGATAAAATTGAAAAGGTTCTTTTAGAAACTAAGGTTTATGATAAAAATACCAAATCTTATCGAAAAGCTATGTTTGGAGATATTGTTATTCTTCTTCGATCTTTAGGTGAACTTGGAGATACAATTGAAAAAACATTAAATGACAGAGGAATTCCAGCCATTATGCCTAGAAAAACTGGATTTTCTGAAACACCTGAGATAATGGTTCTGACGAATTATTTGCGAGTTTTAAATAATCGATATGATGATTTAAGTCTAACATCTCTTTTGACTTCTGTGCTTTGTGGTTTAAGTGACAATGAATTAGCTAAAATAAAGATATTTGGAAAAGATGAGACGCCCCATGAGTTTTTTCAAGATGTCTATAGATATGCCCAAATGGGAGAAGATAAGACAATTGTTGGTAAATTACAGGGCTTACTAGAAGTAATGGATGAAATTGACCAGATATCCATGGATTTAAGTACCAGTGAGCTTTTAGGGGAGATATTGAATAAAACCAATTATTATCAGCTAATCTCTCTAATGCCGGGGGGACGTCAAAGAGTTGCAAATGTGGAAAGCTTTGTGGAGAAAGCTAAAAACTTTGAACGTTCAGGATATAAAGGACTTTTTAATCTAATTCGTTTTATTGACAAAATGGATAAGGTTCAAAATGACCAGGGAGAAACAAATATTCTTGATGAAAGCATTGATGCTGTCAGGATTATGACAATTCATAAGAGTAAAGGACTTGAATTTCCTAT
>JAISGP010000114.1 GCA_031263035.1 Lachnospiraceae bacterium
TTATCTTTAATTAAATTATTTTGGAATCTTATCCTTTTATTAATTATCTCAACACTTACATCATCTTTTGTTTTATCTCGCAAACTTTCTTGAAAATATATGTTTTCTGATATATCTACCATACGTGGTATGACAAATATAGTATACGGTTCTTGTTCATTAGAAAATTCTATACTCATATTATCCATTTTGCTTTCGAGTTCTTCTTCTGATAATAAATCAACATTTATCGGATGCACCTTCAAAAAGAGAATTATCTCGCCATCTAATGTGTACAAATAATTCTCTTTAATGTTTTTTATATTTAAGAATTTATTTAATGAAATATCTTTTTTGTTTTTTATTTAAATCCTCCTCCTTTCAGATTTTTCAAACAAAAAAGCACTAACACTTTGATTAGCACTTTCATTTTTATAACTTTACGGATTTTTGCGGTTTACTGCATTTTTTCGTAATGACACTTCTTTCTTATCGTAATTTCCTCTTACATACTTATACTCTTTTTGTATAAGTGTAAATTTTATAATATTTGCAATTGCATCCTGCATTGAGAAGTTATTTCTTCCCTTTACTAAGAATACTACACTTATTGTAATACTGCAGATTACTACAAACATTGATGTTAACGTACTTTTGGTAATTAAATATATACAATATGCAATTATGCTAAATACACTTCCCACTGTAATCGTTTTTATTAATTCTGCCATGCCAAATCCATCGAAAAACTCTGTTTTTAGCTTTATTTGTGTTGGAATTTTTATTGTTTTTTTCTCTATCATTCAATCCCTCCTAACGTACATTGGTATAATCCGATACCTTTATAATTTCATCATTTTGCAATCTTAAATATTCTATTGTTGCAAAATATCCTTTGAAAGTTCCTTGACACTTGCTAAACAATCTCAAATAATCTACTCCACTACCCATAATATCAGTTTTGTCTAACTTTCCGTCTTGTTGCAAATTCACTACAATTACTGTGGTTATCATATCTGTATATCCATGCATCCCAATAACTGATTTATCTGTATCTGTTACTACATACCATTGACCATTTACTTCTAATACTTCTCGACCTTGAACATCTTTGTCAACAATCTTTTCAAAAGTCATATCTGCCAAAACATCATCTGTTATTTTTACGGTATCACCAAAATAGCCCTTAGGAATTTGTGTAAGGGATAATGCTAATGTAACTAAAACTGTTGCTATAATTAAGTTTTTGTTTAGCTTTATGTATTTCTGTCTATTTTCGGGATCTATAACCATTTTGAGTACAAGTACAATAAATGTAGCACCTGCAATCACTATCCCAATATTTCTTAATACTTCTATTATTTCTTGTAATGTTTCCAATTTATCTCCATCAAAAAAGAACACCCCAAGATGTTCTTTATATAATATTTTTCTGAGTTACGGATTTTCCGCACCAATACTTTGTGTTTTTTCCGACTTTTCCGCACCAATGCAAAATACTGCATATAGTGGTATTGATTTTATATTATTCTTAAATCCAAAGTTTTTAGCAGATACTCTTATGCTATATGGTGGATTATATTTTTTTACATATACTTTTAAACTTTGTGACTTTTTATTATCACTTGATTTTACTTCAACTGGTATTATTCCATCTTTATTGCTTAGTACGAAATCTACTTCCGCTTTAGTATCTGGATTCCAATAATACAAATCAATATTATTTGCAGTAAATTCTTGTGCGATATATGTTTCTGCTAATGCCCCTTTAGTAATAAATGATTTGTCTAATAATATATCTGCATAATCCAATCCAAGACTATATGTGAGCATTCCTACATCATTATAATACAATTTGAATATATGTTCTTGGCTAAATGCTTTTAATGGTTTTTCTATGTTATTAACTGCTGTACATCTATTAATCATATTACTTGCAAGTAACCAATCTATTGCTGTTTCGAATATTTTCTTTTCAGCTTTGGGCTCAATATCTGCATACATGAATTTTTTATTTTCTTTTGATAAAGCTATTGGTATTGCCTTATATACTTTTTCTATTTTTATAGATTCTGTAGGAGTAAGAGTGTATTTATTCATATCAGCTAAATACGACATTATTATATTAGATACTATTGATTTATCCCATAAAAGTATGTCTTGATTAGCTTGTTTATATTTCTTAATTGCCTCTGGCATCCCCCCTACACAAAGATAAGTTCTATATAACTTCATAAGCTGATCATGTATGGATATTGGTTTCATTCCTTTATAACACTTTTTAATTTCATCTACCCACATTTTATTATCTAATGCTAATAAGAATTCTTCAAAATCCATTGGTCGCATAAATTCAATTCTTACTTTTCCAACAGGAAATGAAGATTTAAATCTATGTATTTTTACTCCAAGCAAACTACCTGCACATATAATTTTGTATGGAAGTGGACTCTCTGCAAAAAATTTTAATGCTGTAATTGCCTTTTCTGATTCTTGAATTTCGTCTATAAATATAACTGTCTTTTCGGGATTAATTTTTCTTTTTAATTCTAATTCTATTTTCTCTACTTTTTCTGTAAAATTAATTTCTTCTTCAAAAATTTTAGTAATACTAGGGCTTCCCATCAAATTTATTATAATATAATCTTCAAATTCATTTTTGCAAAACTCTTCTATAATATATGTTTTTCCAATTTGTCTCGCTCCTACTACCATTAAAGGTGTTTCAATATATTTTTCTTTCCACTCTAATAATGTTTTATAAAATTTTCTTTCCATCTTCATCACCATAATTAATAATAGTCCGTTTCTCTGTCTTTGTCAACGTATTTTTCGGATTTTCCGCACCAATATTTTGTTCTTTTTCCGACTTTTCGGTACCATTTATCCGACATTTTCCGACTTTTCTGCACCAATATAAAAAATGCTTTATCTTCTTCTAGGTAATAATGCCCTTATTGATCTTGCTGTATTTCCCAAACTAGTTATAGGATTTCCGCTCGGTCTTACCATATATCTACTTAATATACTTGGAGTATTTACTGACATAATTGATACTCCTATTCCGTATATTAATTGTGCATTTGCCAAACATAGTATTGATAAATTAAGTAACGACATTTGTATAACTAATGTAAATGCAGTAAATAAAAATCCTCGCAGATATTCTGGAAATACTCCTTTATCGGTATTTAGCAATCCTATCGTTGCAAAAGGTATTCCTAACCTCATTACTAGCATTTCAATACCTTTCATTATAAATTGACATATTAGCATCAACCACGTTATGAGTAGCACCAAGCAGGTTATGGCTGTAAATATTCCTCCGCTGTATGTTTTTTGAAAGCATTTCTGATAAATTAGACATATCCATACTCATAACACTTATAATGCTGTCTAAAAACTCTCCTGTAACACTTACAAATATTCCATACAGTTCTTTAAAGCATATCATTACAATAATTGCTTTCATCATTCCAACTACTAATGTAAGTGGACTTTCTTCTGCATCGCTTTCTTGCAATAAAAAATATATACTAATTGCTTTTTTTATAAACACAATTACTAATATAAATATTGCATAATTAAATATAACCTCATAAATTGTATTAAAATTTATATAGTTTCCATTACTTAATTGGATGTTCCCTAATTCTCTTTCTATGAAGAATACAAGATTTAGCATACTTTTAAATAATGAATTTAATGTTGCCTCTGATCCACCTATGAAATTTTGTATTAATTCTACAAGCATATCTGCCAAATAGCATCACCTCTTATATAACAAAAGACCAATATTCCTTTTGTTACTTGTAGAATCCTAGTATTACATCTATTAAAGCAATGCCACATGTTATAAGTACCATAGATATTAGTGTGGTTTTAATGTTTTGAATATTTCTTCTACGCTCACCTTCATCATTTGTTTTTAGGCAATAAACATAGTAAATGAAATATCCTCCGCAAATTGTTATTGATATTCCAGTCATCCATGAAATTACTGCATTTACTAAATTCCTTGTTCCTGTAACTAGTGTAGTTTCTTCTAAACTTGATGCATGAACAATTGTCCCTATTAATAGCAATAATAAAATCAATATTACTATTTTCAATATTGTTTTAATTACTTTCTTCATTTTTCCCTTTTTTAATTTCATTATTCCCTTCCCCTTCCCTAACTCTTAAGTTATTTTGAATTGATCTTTGCACTACATTTTCCTGTTTTTCTAAATACTTTTTCCAAACATCCCATATTTTTATTGGTGTTACTTTTCTTGTTTTTCTTTCATTTTCTCTAGCGATTCTTAATGCTTGATTTTCTATTTGATTTCCCATTCCATTTAATTTATTAAAATGCATCTGTGAAATGTCTGGTATATTACAAATAGCAGGTGGTTTTCCTGCTATCATAACTAAAACGTATGGACTTTCTATCCTCTGCACTTCATCTTGTGTAAGCAGTTTTCGTGATATCAAACTCATGCTACTACTAGAATTATCGTACTTAATATTACTGTTACTACTTTCCCCATAGCTTTGTACTGTATAAGTTCCGAGTTTATCCGAGACTTTTAATGCCGTATCATTATCGGATGATTTTAAATACATTAAAGCACAATTGTTTAGAATATTTTGTGCTCCCTCTTTACCGTATCGCTCTTCTATTTGCGAAAAACTTTGAACACAAATTAGAAATCTTATATTTCTTCCTCTACTTACAGTTAGCATACTTTGAAATGAATCTATTTTTGTGAAGTTCGCAAACTCATCAAAAATGAAATTCATTCTTATTCCAAGCTCTCCTCCTTGATCTCTACTCGTCTGAACAAGTACAGTATATAACTGCTGTACGAGCAAGCTTGCCAATTTGTGATATGTATCTTTGTCATCTGGAAGTAATACATATATTGCTGTTTTTTCCTTAGCAAAAGTTCTTAAATCAAAATCTGATTTAGATGTATTTGTTGCAACATAGTCGTCTACAAACATTTGCATTGTAGACAGCCCTGCAGATACAAAACTGCCTCTTGTTCTAACTGGTGCTACACTTGATATAGCAAAGAATTTCTTTATTGGATTATTAGCTTCTTTTTCTTGCATATACTTATCAATTAGCATTGTTCCATCTTTATTTGTTCTAAACATTTCTGCTATGAAGTAATATGCATTTGCAAGTGTTTGGTATTCTCTGTTTTCTTTATTTTCTAGTACCACAGACATTATTGCTGTTTTTATAACACTCATTTCTCCGTTTTTCCATATAGGTTCTGTTTTATCGTTTTTTTCTACAATGATATTTACTAAATCATTTATTAAACTTTCAGCAAGTGAAATATTATCATCATTTACTGCATTTATAACTACATCTAAGTAGTTATAGCAATTACTTTTTAGAAATTGTATATAATCTATTGCAATTACGTTATATCCAAGTTCTTTTAGTTTTGGTGCAGTATATAAATACAATTCTCCTTTAACATCAGATATAAACATATTTTCACCTGCTAATGCTAACATATCAATTGTTGGAATAATAACTGACCTAGACTTTCCGCTTCCACTTGATCCAACTAGCAACAAATG
>JAISGP010000019.1 GCA_031263035.1 Lachnospiraceae bacterium
GAAGAAACAGGGATATTAGCTGATAATAATTCTTTATCAGAACCTTTAAAATCAATGAGAGTATTAACATTATTAGAAGAAATATATTTAGCTACTTCATCATTATTTTTATATTTCGCTTCTGTATATTTTATTGTACCAAAATAGCCACCAACACCTAAGATTACAACAATAAAAAATACTAAAAGAAAAATTCTACTTCGTTTCTTTCGTTTTAAATGCTTTTCTCGTCTAGATTTTATATCAAAATCATTATGAGAAATACTAGAACTATCTTCAACTGATGTAGTGTCCTTTTCTTCATCAAGAGAAATAATATTTAATTCATCCAAATTATTATTTGTAGATTTCACGCCAATCTAAATCCCCTCTATCTATTGCTAGAATTACAAGTTCTGCAGTTGCCAAGTTAGTTGCAATAGGTATGTTATATGTATCGCATAAGTTAATAATCTCTTCTGCTCCCATATCCCTAGGACCTGTTCTATTTGGCTCTCTAAGGAAAATCACTGCATCCATAGTATTGTTTTCAATTTGGCTACCAAGTTGTTGCATACCACCTAAATTACCAGGCAAAAATTTATGGACATTAAGATTGGTAACAGCTTCTACCATTCTACCGGTAGTTCCTGTAGCAAAAATATCATTTCTTGATAAAATTCCCTTATAGGCTATGCAAAAATTCTGCATAAGCATTTTTTTCGATTCATGTGCAATTAATCCAATATTCATAAACTTACCCCCGATATTTACTTTTATTTTTATTATGTAAACCTATATTTAAAACAAAACCTATACCAACATATAGACTTACAAGAGAACTTATCCCATAGCTAACAAAGGGTAATGGTACCCCAGTATTCGGTAATAGTTTAGTAGCAACTCCAATATTAATAAAACCTTGGAATGCTATCCATGCAGCCACTCCCATGCAGATTAATTTACCTGCCAAGTCGGGAGCACGACCTCCTATCACCATACATTTTAACACAATTAATAAAAGTAATGCAATTACAAATATACCACCAATAAATCCAAGCTCTTCGCCAATAATAGCAAATATAAAATCTGTTTGAGGTTCAAGGATGAAATTACCATTTTTAACTGATGTAGTTGTGTTGTTATTTAGCCCTTTTCCACTAAGTTTTCCGGAACCTATAGCCATAACAGAATTATTCTGCTGATAGGCTCCAGTACTGGCATATTTTTCTGGTTCAATAAATGCCATAATTCTATTTCTTTGATAATCTTTAAGTAATTTCTGATTAGGTTGAACTACAATAGCTAAAAAAATAATCATAATTGGAATAATTGCTACTATTACTATACCAATATATTTTAAATGCAATCCACCAACAATTATAATAGAAACTAAAAGTAAGGCAGTAAAAATAGTTGTACTTAAGTTAGGTTCGATTAGAATTAAAAATAATGGTATACCACAAAATATAGCTGTTTTTATCATAGTGGTGTAGTTATTTATATCTTCTTCATGGTTTTGAATAAACTTGGCTAAAAATAGAATTAGGAGTACTTTAGCAAATTCTGAAGGTTGAAATTGCATAAAACCTAAGTTAATCCATCTTGTAGCACCGTTAATATTCTCACCAACATGAGGAATAAATAAAGAGCCTAAAAGAACAATAGCAGCACCATATATTAACCAATAAAAGTTTAATATAAAATTATAATCAATTAAAGATACTACTACACAACCAATTAAACCTAAGGCTAATCCTATCACTTGCTTTAATTGAACAGATTGTTTAGCACTGCCTATAACTATTATACCAAAAATAGTTAAAATTATAACTAGCCCTAGTAATAAAAAGCTATAATTCTTTATACTATAATTTTTGAAGTATTTTTTTTTCAAATCTCTTAAATTAAACATATTTATCCTTCTGTTGATCCTGCCGCAATATCATAAGCCTTTCCGGTAATAATCTTTTTAACCGGTTCTGATTTAAAGTAATACTTCATCACCTGTGTGGTTACCTCAGCAGCATATGTTGAACTATACCCATTTGCAATACGTACTCCAAAAGATATTTCTGGATTATCATAAGGAGCATAACCTATAAACAATGCATGGTCTGGATTAGTCTTACTTTGTTGAGCTGTACCAGTCTTACCGGCAATATGAACACCTTCTGCATCTAGCTTACTAAATGTAGATGAATGGCTATCAGTTACTACTGCTCTCATTCCAGTATGTACAGTGCTCCAAGTTGAAGCACTAACATCATCAACAGTACTTTCTAATTTTGAGTTATAAGTTTTAACTGTCTTCCCACTGTTAGATGTTACTTTGTTTAATAGTGAGAATTTATATAAAGAACCACTACTAGCAATTACATTTACATAACGGGTAAGTTGACTGACTGTATAGTTATTTGTTCCTTGTCCAATACTTGAAAGAACTGAGTCAGCATCAGATATTTTAGGGCTTGCTTCCGGAATCTCAAGTCCTGACTTCTCACCTAATCCAAATTCTTTAGCATATTTTGTGATTTTCTCTATACCTAAATCGCTTGAATAGTATTTATTGGTTGCATCACCTTTTTCATTATCTATGCTTTCATTTGCAAGTCCTTTCGCTGATAACCCAAGGCGATAACCGGTTTCATAGAAAAATACATTACAAGAGTTATCTATCGCTCCGGAGCAATTTAAATAACCATGTCCATATTTATCCCAACATTTTGGATTAGGGAATACTTTTTTAAATACCCCTGTACAATTAATCATTGTATCTGAATTAATAACACCTTCTGTTAATCCAATACATGCCATTAAAGGCTTATATGTTGATCCTGGGGCAGTCTTTTCTTGAGTTGCATTATTATAGAATGGTCTACTACCATCACTTAATAAGTTGTTGTAGTATTTTGTATCCATGTTATTAGACAGTCGATTATTGTCATATCCAGGATAAGATACACAGGCAAGTACATCTCCATTTACCGGGCTTGTAATAACCATGGAGCCCGTACAAGGTTCTAGTGCTAGTTCACCAGGTGTTATCTTTATGTTTTTAACGCAAGCACGAATAAAATCATAAGCAGATAAAGAACCGGAACTAAGTCTTTCGTAATATGAATCCTTACTTTTATCAAAGAAGTTTTGTTCATATAAAATCATACATACTTCTTTTCCGGTAACAGTTCCGCTTTTAATCATATATTTGTATATAAGCTTATTAAAACTATCATCATTTTCCATTGATGATTTTATATAATTAACTAAATCCTGATAAGTCTGTTTAGCATCTGTATATTTATCATTAGCATGTTCAGATATTTTACCGGTATCAATCCAGTTTTTTGATATTGAACCAAATAAATATGTATATGGATTTATATTTTCATTTGTAGACCAATTCTTGTATAAAGAATCACTATTACTTGGTGATAGAATCTTGTTATTAGTTGTAAGATAGTCGGTAATTATATAGGTAAAATACGCCTGCATTTCTTTGTTCATATCTTTATATGCAGGGGCTTTTTCATTATTTAATATACTTACTATTTTATTTAAAACCGATTTTTTATGGGCAGTAAATTTAGAATAAACTGCTTTTTCATTTGCACCAGCCTTACTTGAACTAAACTCTTTATAGTCTATAAGATTATTGCCAATTAGCTGATAATAGGCATCTCCAATAGGAATTTTAATATCCGCAGGATCTTTTACTGCACTTTTATTAAAAGTAAGAGAATTAACTAGTTTATTATATACAATACCTGCTAATTCCTGCTCTAAAATCTGGTAAGTAGCTTTTTGCAAATTAGCATCAATTGACAAATAAACATTATTACCTGGTTTTGGATTTTTAGAACTTGATGATTCAAGGATTTTTCCTACATTATTTACATAAAAAGTTTTATTACCTTTTTCTCCTTGAAGGTATGAATCCATATACTCTTCTATACCGGCTTGACCAACTGTATCAGTTAGGCTATATTTCTTTTTCTCTTTTTCACTTAAGGCATTATAATCTTCAGAGGAAATTGTTCCAGTATACCCAATTAAAGAAGAATAGTACTTTCCTCCCGGATATTCACGAAGAGTTGTCTGTTCTATATTCACTCCCTGTAAAGAGTCTGAATTTTCCTTTATATCAGCTACAGTTTCATCACTAACGTCGTTGGCAATGGTGGCAGTAATATATTTTTGGTAGGCATTTAAAGCTATATGATAACGAACATTTACTATTTCAAGAACTGTACTTTTAGAATATTTTTCTTGATCAATTCCATAACCATAAGTCTTGTCCGTGCAAATATAGTTCATTAAATCAGAAGCACTTTGATTTTTTTGCTTTTCTTTTAATTGACTAATGTTTTTATAACCATAAATATCTGCTTTAAATCTATTGATTAAAGCATCTGATGTATCTTTAAAAGCATATTTATTATCATCATCTAAGACTATACCAAAATCCTCAATTATTGTATCATCATTGCGTTTTAAAATATCTATAACATCTAAAATAGTTTTATTTAGTACTTTATTCTTCTCTTTTAAAGTATCATAACTACCATTATCTTCAATAGTAACTTTATAGGCTAATTTATTGGTGGCTAAAAGGACTCCATTTCTATCATAAATATTTCCACGAGTTCCTTGAATAACTCTTTCTTTTTTTATTTGCAAACGATAGTCCTTTAGATATTTATTACCATTTACAATTTGAAGTACAAAAATGTGCTCTATTAAAATTACTGATAACAAAACAAAGACTATACTAAAAACCAATAGTCTTGAATTTTTAATTATATAAATTATATCTTTTATTTTCTCTGAAATCTTAGACAAATGTACTACTTCTCCTTTGTTCTTTCCTACCTACCCAAATGGATAATTTTCTAATAATAGGATACATGATTAAAGTTACTAACAGTGTATATACGGTTTCAGGAAATATTATATGAAACATATAATAATTTAAGCCAAAATCTCCGTTAAACATATGGAAAAAGACATATGTAACTATGCCATAACCAAAATCACTTACTCCAATTAATAAAATGGGAAATTTAATATCATCATCAAAAAATATTCGATTAAAAATCCCACAAACAAATCCTATTAAAGTATAAATTAATATATGATATCCAAATAATGAGCCCCACATAATGTCAGCTAAAACTCCGGTAATTGCACCAACTGCCATACCTTCATTTTCACCTCTGATAAATGCAGCAGAGGCAATTAAAATAATGAATAAATTAGGTTTTATACCTCCAAGAGAAATAAAGTCAAAAAGACTTCCCATTAAAAGATATGATATTAAAATTAAAATCCCAAGTGTAATTTTTCTTTTCAAATTTCAATCCTTTATTTGTAAATATTGTATTTTATAAAAATTATTTTGAAATGTTTTCATCTAGTAAATCTTGTTTTGTCTTAGTAATTACAAGAACTTCTTGAAGTTTACTAAAATCAACGGCTGGAACTAATTCACCTGTTCTGGCAAGTTTAGTGGAATCTACTTTAACATTTTTAACATAGCCAATTAAAATTCCTTGTAAAAACTTATCGCTAATTCCAGATGTAACAATTTGCTCTCCGGAATTGATTTTATTGTCATTATTTTTTAGTTGGTCGAATTTTAAAATACCTTTAGAAAATAATTTTAAATTCCCCTCTACAATTAATGTATCAGAAGTTGTAAGAACCATACCAGAAATATTGCTATTATCATCTATTATAGAACGAACCTTAGCATAATTAGGGCCAATTTCTGTTATAATACCAACTAATCCATCACCGGCTATAACGTTACAACCTACTTTTAATCCATCTTTGGTTCCCTTATCAATAGTGAAATTATTAAACCAGTTACTTCCACTATTTGCAATTACTCTGGCACCAATTTTAGGATAATCAGAATAATTTTGGTCAAGTTTAAATAAATTTTGAAGACGTTTTAATTCATATTCATTCTGTTGCAAACGAGTATTCTCTTCTTTTAGGGTATTATACTTAGAAGTTAATTCTTTGTTTTCCTTCTGCAATTCAGAAATTGTCTGAAAGTTATCAGTAAAATCTCTTGCAAATCCACCAGTATAACTTATACCCTTTTCTAAAGGAACAACAGTATAATTCATTATAATTGTAAATGGACCTTTTATATGAAATATACTTTCTATACCCATGATAATAATACAGATAATAACAATTCCTATAAC
>JAISGP010000041.1 GCA_031263035.1 Lachnospiraceae bacterium
TCTATATTTTTGCAAGTTTTTATTTGCAATTATTCATTTATTAAAATACTAGCTTATAATTATACCATAAAATCCAACTATTTTCCATTCTCTCGGAAAGATGGCATGGACATACTTACAACCATAAGAAGAATTGAGCCAATTCCCGAAAAGAAAAACCATCTATTTATTCCAACACCTTGAGCAATTCCACCGGCTAAAAGAAGTCCAACAGGCATGGCAAGAGAAGTTAAACTTGTGGATAAGGATAGTACTCTTCCCATATACTCTTTCTCCGCTTTTACTTGAATTATAGCAGTTTTAACCCCTCTGTAAAAAGGAATTGACACTCCCATAACAAACGCTAAAATAAAAAATATTCTAAGTCCATGATTGTTTCCCGGTAAAATTCCAGTAATAACTAATCCAACTCCATATAATCCCATTGAGTAAGAAATAGCCCTATCTCTCTTAAGTCTATTGCCAATTATTCCCAAGATAATAGCACCTACCATCATTCCCACTGCAAATAATGTTTCTACAATAGATGAACCTTTTGTCCCACCTTTAAAATAACTCATACTAATAAATGGATATAATGTACCAATTGGGAAATATATAAAAGCATAAAGGGCAGCGATAATTATAAGACTTCCCAATCCTCTAACACGTTTTATAGCGTAAAAACCTTCTTTAGCTTCAGTTATAATATGAGTTTTAACATGTTCTATTTTTTCATTTACACCGGGAATAAAAATAAAGGCAACTGTAGAAACTCCTATAAATGTGCCTGCAATATCAAAAAATACTAAATGACTTAAATCAAAATAGTGAAATAGAATTGCTGCAAGTCCCGGGCTTAAAAGGGCAGAACCTGATTCAATACTTTGAGTAAAACCTGCAAATTTTACTAAATCATCTTTGGGTACAATCATTGGTGTAATAGCCGAAAGGGCTGGGCTTTGAAATGCAGTACCTATAGACCTTAAACTCATAACTATATATATTATCCAAACTGGTATTCCATTTGCACCATTACAAAATATTAAAAGTAAACTAACTAGCATAATAAATATATCTGCAAATATCATAACCATTTTTCTATTAACTCTATCAACTACAATTCCGGAAAATGGGCCAAGAATTACTTGAGGAATATATCCAATAAGGGTTGCTAAGGTAAGTACAAGGGCTGAATCTGTTTTATTAACTAAATACCATACCATGGACATTTGCAAAATAGAGCTTGTAAGGATGGATACCCCTTGTCCTGCCCATATGATATAGTAGTTGCGTCGCCAATTTTTAATCATTTTTTCTCCAAATGTTTTTTTGTAATTATATATAGGTCTTTTCAAAAAACCATACTTGTTTATTATACTTCAAAGAGTAAGTATTAACAATTGTATTTCTACTTAAATTTCCAATAAAAAAAGTGCAAATGATAGATTTGCTTTTATCTAAAATTTGCACTCTTAAAATATACTCTATCTACCAAAGGCTGTCTTTTTAGCATTTTCAATCATTTGCAAAATCTCTTCGTCAGTAACCCCGTATTTTTCTTGAAGAAATTCAAATTCCTTTATAAGACTAGTATCACTTACGGTTCTATTATCAGTATTTATAGATACAAGTACTCCATTTCCGAGAAATTCTTTTATTGGATAATCTTCAACGGTTTTAACAGCTTTAGTCTGTATGTTAGATATTGGACACATCTCAACCCCAATACCCTTGTCTCGACATAGTTTTTGAATTTCAGGATAACCTTTCATTGCAATTCCATGACCAATTCTTTTAGCACCCATTTCTATTGCATCTAATATATTCTGTGGGTCCCCTTGCTCCCCGGCATGAAATGTAAATGGATAGCCTAAAGCCTTCACTTCTTCAAACAAACTAAAGAAATTCGAGGTTGGAAAGCCAACTTCCGGACCTGCTGCATCAGCTGCCACAACTCCCTTACCAAGAAATCTGCTACAAGTTTTAAGCATTTCCAAGTTTTCTTCATCGCTCATCTGTCGCATAGTACATAGAATAAACCCAAAATCTACGCCTGTTTCCTCTTTAGCTATACTAGCTCCACGAATGACAGCAGTCATAATCTCTTCATAAGATAAACCCTTTTCTCTTGAAAATTGTGGTGCAAATCTTATCTCAATATATTTTACATTTTCCTTTGCCACTTCTGCCACTACATCATGAGCTACCCTTTCTAATTCAGGTGTGGTCTGCATAATAGATAATGGCAAATCGAATTTCTGCAAATATTCATCTAAAGAATCATTATCAGAAGCTACTGTAACTTCACTCTTTGAAACTTTTCTCCCTAGTAAATCTTCAAATGTTTTTATAGGTATTGAACCATCTAAGTGACAGTGAAGTTCATATTTAGGTGTTGAAAGTAATTGTTCTAATTCCATATTTACCTCGTCTTATAGCATATATAATTACTCAAACTTTACTATATTTTTATTGTTAAATCTCAATCATTCCTTATAGAAACTACATTGTAATAGTTTTTATTATATGGTGCCAAAGTACTAAAAATAATTTTAACTATTTAAATTTGCATAGCTTTATTTTTTTAATTAAATATGCCTTTCATTCTACGCAAGTTCAAGTGCAACTTTCATCATATTTCTAAATTCAGTTTGACGAGCATCTGCATCAAGTTCTTCTCCAGTAAGAAGATGGTCAGAAATTGATAGCATAGACAAGGCTTCTTTATGAGCATATGCAGCATTTACATAAAGAGCTGCACTTTCCATTTCTACGCAAAGTATTCCCATATCTGCCCATTTTTTCGTAACACTTGGATCAAAATTATAAAAAATATCTGATGAAAGAACATTTCCAACTCTAGTTTTTATTCCTAGTTCATTTGCAATATTAACCGCTTTAAACATAAGGTCTGGACTTGCAAGAGGTGCATATGTACCCGGCAAATGAAGTTGACTTAAGTAGTTGGAATCTGTTGAAGCTCCCATGGCAATTACTAAATCTTTTAATTTCAAATCCGGTGTCATGCCTCCGGCTGAACCGATACGAATAATCCTATCAACATCATATTCATGATACAATTCGTGGCTATATATACCTATTGAAGGCATTCCCATACCGGAACCCATTACAGAGATTTCTTTACCCTTATATGTTCCGGTGAAGCCTAGCATATTTCTTACAGTATTAAATTCTTTTATGTCCTCTAGGAAATTCTCAGCTATAAATTTAGCACGAAGTGGATCTCCCGGCATAAGTACAGTTTTAGCAATTTCTCCCTTTTTTGCAGCGTTATGTGGTGTTGGCATAGTTTTTCTCCTTTTTCTAATTTTTACAACTTTCTAATCATTCTTTTTTTGAAATTTCAGTAAAAGCTTTTTCTAAGCTTACTTCTTTAAAAGATTTAATTTGATAAATCAAACTTGCTCACTTATATTTTCCTTCTTTATCAATATTCTTAAAGCTTCTATTGCGGTCTTAATGGATTTAGTATTGTCATGTTCTTGAATATTAGGAAGTCCTACTCTTTCACGTTCTTGATTGGCAAGGGCAAGAAGGACAGTTCCAATTCTTACATGAAGTTTACTGGCAACTACGAAAAGTGCTGCACTTTCCATTTCTGATCCAAGACAACCTAGGCGAATCCAAGCACTCCATTTGCTAAGAAG
>JAISGP010000156.1 GCA_031263035.1 Lachnospiraceae bacterium
ATTTTTATAAGTAGAAATTCACTTTATAATGATATTATTATTTCATATAACTAAGTGATGTTTATATGGAGGTGCGTATGTATTTTATAGGTGTAGATTTAGGAACTTCAGCTGTAAAGCTTTTATTAATGGATGAAGAGGGAGAAATTAAAAACATTGTTTCTAGGGAGTATCCATTATCTTTCCCACATACTGGTTGGTCTGAACAGAACCCTTATGATTGGTATGATAAAACCATGGATGGATTAAAAGAGTTACTTGAAGGTTTTGATAAAAGTCAGGTTAGGGGAATTGGAGTAGGTGGACAGATGCATGGTCTAGTTACCCTTGACGGTGATGATAAGGTAATTCGAAATGCAATTCTCTGGAACGATGGAAGAACAGAGAAACAGACAGAATATCTTAATGATGTAATTGGTAAAGATAAGCTTTCAGAATATACTGCCAATATTGCATTTGCAGGCTTTACCGCTCCTAAAATCCTTTGGATGAAGGAAGAGGAGCCTGAGAATTTTAAAAAGATTAAAAAGATTATGCTACCAAAGGATTACTTAAACTATCGACTTACTGGTGAGTTCGTTACTGACGTAAGTGATGCTTCTGGTATGCTTCTTATGGATGTTAAAAATCGCAAATGGTCAAAAGAGATGATTGATATTGTTTCAATTTCTGAAGATATGTTGCCTACACTACACGAAAGTTATGATGTTATAGGACACTTAAAATCTGATATTGCAAATGAATTAGGCGTTCCTTCTGATGTTGTAGTAGTTGCGGGAGCTGGTGATAATGCAGCGGCAGCCATTGGAACAGGTACAGTAGGAGATGGAGATACCAATATTTCTCTTGGTACATCTGGTACTGTATTTATTTCCAGTGATAAATTTGCAGTAGATAAATATAATTCACTTCATGCATTTGCCCATGCAAATGGAGCATATCACCTTATGGGAGTTATGCTAAGTGCTGCTTCAGGAAATAAATGGTGGATGGAAGAGATTCTTAATACTAAGGATTTCAATAAAGAACAAGAAGGTATTAAGGAATTAGGAGAAAACAATGTTTTCTACCTTCCATATCTTATGGGAGAGCGTTCACCTCATAATAATGCTAACGCTAGAGCTATGTTCTTTGGTATGTCTATGGACACTACAAGAGCTGATATGACTCAGGCTGTTCTTGAGGGAGTAACTTTTGGACTTAGAGATTCAGTTGAAGTTGCCAGAAAATTAGGAGTTTCAATTACTAAAACTAAGATTAGTGGTGGCGGAGCTAAAAGTCCTTTGTGGAAAAGGATGATTGCCAATATTCTTAATGTGGAAGTTGAAGTTCCGGAAGTTAGTGAAGGTCCTGCCCTTGGTGGAGCAATGCTTGCAGCAGTTGGCGCCGGTGTATATAAGGATGTAAAAGAGATTACAGACAAGATTGTGAAGGTTAAAGAAGTTATTAAACCGGAACCGGAACTTGTTGCTAAATATGAAGAAAAATATCAGAAATTCACTAAGCTTTATCCTGCAGTAAAGGATTTATTCTAAAAATAAAGAAATTTGATTAATTAAACTTCTAGATGTGTAAAATCACATGTCTAGAAGTTTTTTTGAAAATAAATATTTATGTTCTTCTTGTAAAACAATTTTATTTGTGTAAAAATAAAGAAGTATGTATGAAATATTTTATTTGAGAAGAAAGTCTTATATAAAAATAATTATATAAGAATTAAAGATAAAAAGGGCAATTATCTAGGATAAATAGAATATAAAACTAGATTTATTCCAAGTATATAGATTGTAAAATGGGTAGACTATGAAAAGAAAAAACATTTTTTGGATAATAGGATTAACTGTAATATTTGTAATTATTATATTTGCAGTTACCATAATGGTATCTATTTCCACAGATTCAAAATTGAATAAAATAAAAGGAAAAACAGAAATCAAATACAAATACCATGTTGCCTTTATTAAAAGCTCCGGAAATGATGAGATATGGGATGCAATATATAAGGGAGCTAAGGCAAATGGTGAAAAAGATGGTATTTATGTTGAAGATTTTGGTGGAGAATTAGACGGAGATTATAGTAGAGTTGATTTACTTCGCATGGCTATAGATTCTAAGGTAGATGGTATTATACTGGAATATGACGGAAGTTCAGCTATGCAGTCTTTGATTTCAGAGGCTACCAAAGATAGAGAAGATGATATAGAAAAGGCAAGGAAACAGAACATTGATACATCGAATTATTTGCAGCCGATTCCAATTATTACTATTATGACGGATGCTCCAGACAGTGGGCGTACAAGTTTTGTGGGGCCAAGTGATAATAAAATTGGAGAAATTTACGGTAAGGAAGTTGTTAAATCTTTAGAAAAGAAGAAACTAAAGGAATCTTTAAATGTAGATTTTCTTGTTCGCAATATAGATCAGGGTAATGAGCAGACTAGTTCAGAAGAGTCTGTAGTTGGTGTGCCTAATCAGCTTTATTATGGGCTAAAATCCTATGTTAACTCTCATTCAAAAAAAATTGTTATTGATGAACCTAAAATACTACCTTCAGAAGATGAATTTGCGTCAGTTTCTCTTATAGTGAACATGATTGAAAATAAGAAAACTCGCCCAGATGCAATGGTTTGTTTAAATACCTTTGATACAATTAACACATATCTTACAGTAGTTGATGAAAATGCTGTAGGTGATGTTCAGATTATTGGATATTATTATTCAAAAGAGATATTAGATAAAATAGATAGTGGTGTTATTTTTTCAAGCGTTTGTATTGATGCAAATGAAATTGGAAAAACATCAGTATCTACTATTATGGAGGCATTTGAGTGGAAGAGCGTAAGTGAACGTATTACAACTCCAGTTTATGTAATTGATAAAGACAATGTACAAGAGTTTAAAAAGAAATTACTGGGGGAGGTGAAGTCGGATGACGAATAAGCCTTTGCGAAGACATTCAATTCAATTAAAGTTAATTAGTATATTTGTAATAGTTTGTGGTGTTTTATTTGCAGTAAATATATATATTTATGCGGATTTAAATAAGACTATTAAGAAGATTGATAGTGTATATAGTAACAATATTTTACTAAATAATTTATCAGATAGACTGGATGATGTCCAAAATAATTTATATCAATATTTAAAAAGAAAAGAATCTCCCCTTATGGAAGAGTTTTACGTAAGTCAGACTGCCTATGAGAACGTAGTGGCAGAATTAAATCATACTACAGTAGGTGATGAATCCTTAGTCATGGAAAAAAATATTGTAGGTATGTCAGATACATATATTAATTATGTTGAAAGTGCTCTTAGATATAAACGTGGAAATAATGTTGATTTGTATAGTGCCGAATATGAAAAAGTAGTTAATATGTATAACTACATTAAAAGCAATGTAGACAGTTTAAATACCGTAGTTTTTAAGCAGAACAGCGGAGATTATAAGATTCTTAGACAATCCTTAGACTATACTATTATGCTTAGTGCTGTATTTTTGGTTTTAACAGTTATTCTTGCATTTGCATGGGTAATACTTGTAACAAGAGGAATTACCAAGCCTTTGGTTACCCTTTCAAAGACAGCAGATGCAGTTGCAAATGGAGATATGAATATTGATTTGCCAATAATAAGTTCTAATGATGAGGTGGGGACATTGTCCTTAGCTTTTAATAAAATGCTTGTTAGTATAAGAAGTTATATTGAAGAAACTAAAGAAAATCTACTAAGAGAAGGCAAGATGAAAGAAAATGAGCTGATTATGAAGAATGATTTAAAAGAGGCAGAATTAAAATATCTTCAAGCTCAGATTAATCCTCATTTCTTATTTAATACTTTAAATGCAGGAGCTCAACTTTCTATGATGGAAGGAGCAGAAAAAACTTATGTTTTCATAGAAAATATGGCTGATTTCTTTAGATATAATGTTAGAAAGATTGATAAGGACACTACAATCAAGGAAGAATTAGAGATTACTGATAACTATATTTATATAATGAATGTTAGGTTTTCAGGGCAATTTTCTTATGAGAAAACAATTGATAATAGACTAGTTAATTTTTCTATGCCTAGTATGATACTTCAACCATTGGTAGAGAATTCTATAAATCATGGAATTAGGGAAATGGAAGAAGGGGGCAAGATATGTGTGAAATTATATTCGGAAAATGACAGTATTATGTTAGTTGTAAGTGATAATGGAAAAGGTATAACTGATGATGAAATAGAGAAGATTATGGAAGGTAAAGAACAGGAAGATAATAGTAAGAATAGTTCCGGAATTGGTCTTCAAAATGTTATTAGCAGACTTAGAGGTTATTATGGAAGTGATGACGTATTTACAATTAGACAAGGCAGCGTTGGCGGTACAGAAAGTGTTATTAAAATTCCTATGAATTTGGAAAAATAAAGATAAAAAGATAAGGGTAGTGACCATGAAAATATTAATTTGCGATGATGAGAGTATAGTGCAGGATTCTTTAAAATTTATTATAACTAAATTTTTCGATGCTAGAAGTCAGATAGAATCTGCTAAATCTGGCCGTATGGCTATTGAAATGGCAAGAGAATTTAGACCGGATTTAATCATTATGGATATTTCAATGCCGGGAATTAATGGTATTGATGCTATGAAAGAGATTAGGGAAGATGACAAAAAGGTATTATTTGTAGTATTAACAGCCTTTGATAAGTTTGAGTACGCAAAAAAAGCTATTAATATTGGAGTTCTGGATTATCTTACTAAGCCTCTTAACAGAGATAGATTTATTGAAGTACTAAAAAAGGCAAATAAGGAATTAGAAAAAGGAAAAACTAAAAGAAAAGAAGAACTGGAGATAAAGGAGAAGATTGAGGCAGTTGTTCCTGTTATCGAAAGTGGATTGATTTATAATATTTTTTTAAATGAAACAGAAAATATAGAGAATTATAGAAGCCTTCTAGATATTAAAGAAAGTTATGGATATATAGCTATAATAGAGGCAGGAGATGAACTTCATAAGGGAGTTTTATCTAATATAATTGGAGCAGGAGTTAAGCTTCAAAAGCAATTTATGGTTTTTAAAGATATTGTAAAGGAAAACTTTAATGCTATTGTAGGGAGTGCAACAGGAAATCGAGTTATTATTTGCATACTTACTGAAAATTATGATAATTCTTATGAAAATAGGGTATATATCGTTGAAGAAATGAGGGCATTGTCAAAGAAGTTAGAAAGTCAGTTAGGTCTTAAATTTAAGGTGGGAATAGGAAATACATATCCATTTGCTAAATTAAAGGAATCTTTTTCAGAAGCTTCAAATGCTGTTAGAGAAGGAATTTCAAGAGTAAGTCATATAAATGATATTCAAAATGATGGCTTGGTTGAGGAAAGTTATCCAAAAGATACAGAAGATGCTCTTTTTGACGGCATAGAAAAGGGAGATGAAGAAAAAGTATTATTTAATTTAAACGAATTTTTAAAATGGTTGCTTTCTACAAGTTCTGAGATTAATAATAATATGCGGTTAAAAGTTTTAGAAATTGTAATGAGGGCAGAATCTATTAGCGTACTGTGCGGAGCTTATAAATATAAGTTTGAGGATAGAACTGGATATATGGATAGTATCATGTCTCTTTCTTCTAAAGATGAGCTATCAGTTTGGCTAAAAAATAAGATTATTTCTACAACTAAACTTGTTTCAGATAAACTTACAGAAAAGAATGATAATATTATTGATAAAGCCAAAAGCATTATTGAAGAAAATTTTATGAAAGACATTTCTTTAAATGAAATTTCTAGAAAGGTAAATGTAAGCCCTTATTATTTTAGTAAGATGTTTAAGGAGTCAGAAGATATAACTTATATTGATTATCTAACTAATCTTCGAATTGATTTAGCTAAAAAGAAGCTTTTAACTACTGATGAAACCATAAAAGAAATATGCCATTCAGTAGGTTATAATGATCCTAATTATTTTAGCAGAATATTTAAAAATAAAGTTGGTATGTCTCCTTCTGAATTTAAGGGAGCGTAGTGTTGTTTGTATTTGCAATTAGAAAGAGTGGGTAACGTAATTATTTCAGATGAGGTGAGGTTGCTATGAGAAAAGTAAAAGTAATTTTAAGTCTTTTGTTAGTTAGTATTATGATAACCCTTTTATGTAGTTGTGGCTCTAAAGATAATGGCAAAAAACCAGTTGAAACTACCAAAAAAGATGATGGGATTAAAATTGGTATGACCTTTGATACCTTTGTTTTAGAGCGTTGGCAGTATGATCGAGATGAATTTGTCAATAAAGCAAAATCATTAGGTGCATCTGTTAATGTTCAAAATGCAAATGGAGATGCTAAAAAGCAGGAGAAACAAATACGAGAATTTGTTGCTGAAGGTGTAGATGCAATCGTTATAGTTGCGGTAGATTGTTATCACACTTTAGATTCTGCCATAGAGGAAGCTAAAGATCATGGAATAAAGATAATTAGCTATGATAGACTATATCAGACAGAGAAATCAGACTTGTTTATTACTGTAGATAGTAAACAAGTAGGGGAAATAATGGCATCTGAAATGATAAAAAGTCTAAATAGCAGCGGCATAAAATCCGGAACCTTTGCAATGATAGAAGGCCCTAAATTCGATACTAATTCCTCAGAAGTAAATTCTGGATTTGAAAATACCCTTTCTAGAAATCCTAGTTTTAAGATAGTGTGGCAGGATAGCGTTAAAGGGTGGATACCAGAGCTTGGAGGATCATTTACGGAAGAAATCTTAAAAAAATATCCTAATATTAATGGAATAATGTGTGCCAATGACGGCTTGGCAGTTAATTCCGTAAAAGTTTTAAGTGAGCATAAACTGGCAGGTAAAGTAAGAGTAGTCGGGCAGGATGCTGATGTAGAAGCTTGCCAAAAAATCGTTCAAGGCACAATGACAGCAACAGTATATAAACCAATAAAAGAACTTGCAAATAGAGCTGCAGAATATACGGTTGATTTAGTAAAAGGGAAAACCCTAGACGTTAAAAATACAATGACCAATGAAGTAGGAGCAATTCCTTTCGTAGGAATAACCCCCCAGGCAGTAACAAAAAAAACAATGCAGAAGACTATATTTGACAGTGGGTTCCACATGAAAGAAGAGGTTTATCTGAAATAATCTTATCCAATAATCTCAGCTGTAACAATAAACACAAATAGAGTACCAAAAAACTCGTTTTTTAAGGTACGCTATTTGTGTTTTATTGTTTGTATGCAATCTGTAAGATTGCAACAGATGAGATTATTTTAGATAATGTCAAGATCCTAAGTTACAGCGAGAAGAAGCGAAGCGAATTCGAGCTGAAGGAAGGATTGTGCAGATAAAATTACTATAGATATGGTCAAGATCCTAAGTTACAGCGAGAAGAAGCGAAGCAAATTCGAGCTGAAAGTGTACATAACCTTATAGCACATTTTTATACTCTTTTTTTGTTTTTGCAAAAATATGCTAAATCATTTCAAGTTTCAAAAAAATATCCAACAAGTAAGCAATTTTATACTATTAGTTTTATGTTACACTAAGTCCAAGTTAAATAGTAACTCTAATACTTAGAGACAAAGAGGAGGAAAAACATGAAAAACAGATTTAAAAAAATTGCTGCTCTCGGATTAGTTGCAGTAATGACACTAGGACTTGTTGGTTGCGGTTCTAAAAGTAGCTCAGATAGTGACAAAGATAAGGACAAATCTGACAAAGCTAAAGTTGGTGTTAGTATGCCTACTAAAGACCTTCAAAGATGGAACCAAGATGGTTCAAACATCAAAAAACAACTTGAAAAAGCTGGTTACACTGTAGATCTTCAATACGCTAACAACGATGTTAACACTCAAGTTTCTCAACTTGAAAACATGCTTTCAAGCGGATGTAAAGCTCTTGTTATAGCAGCTATCGACGGTGAATCTCTTGGAACACCTCTTGCAACAGCTAAAGAACAAGATGTAAAAGTTATTGCTTATGACCGTTTAATTAGAAATACAGACGCTGTTTCTTATTACACATCATTTGATAACTACAAAGTAGGTCAAGCTCAAGGAACATACTTAAAAGATACTCTTAAACTTGACACAGAAAAAGGACCTTTCAATATTGAACTTTTCGCTGGTGACCCTGGTGATAACAATGCTCAATTATTCTTTAATGGTGCTATGGATGTTCTTCAACCATACATTGACAAAGGTGTTCTTGTAGTTCAATCTAAACAAACTAAATTTGCACAAGTTGCAACAGCTGACTGGAATACAGAAAAAGCTCAAAGCCGTATGGAAGCAATCATCTCTTCTGATTATGCAGACAAAGACCTTGATGCAGTTATGTGTTCAAATGACTCAACAGCACTTGGTGTTGAAAATGCATTAGCTTCAGCTTACAAAGGAAAATATCCACTTATCACTGGACAAGATTGTGATATTGCCAATGTTAAAAACCTTGTAAAAGACAAACAAGCTATGGATATCTTTAAAGATACTCGTGTACTTGCTGACCAAGCAGTTAAGATGGTAAATGCAGTTCTTAAAGGTGAGGAACCAGAAGTTAACGATACTAAGACATATAACAATGGTAAAATGGTAGTTCCATCTTATCTTTGCGATATTGTTACAGTTTCTAAAGATAACTATCAGAAAGTTCTAATCGATTCTGGATACTATAAAGAAGCAGACTTAAAATAATCTAGATTTTACGTAGGATTATTTAAATACTGAAAAAGTTTATGTAAACTGAAAACAAATTTTAATGGAAAGCCACTTAGGTATACAAGTTTATATCAAGTGGCTTTCCTAAGTAAAGGAAAGGAGCGTAATTTGGAAGACATTATTCTAGAAATGAAAAATATTACCAAAACTTTCCCTGGGGTTAAAGCACTTGATGATGTTAATATTAAAGTAAGACGAGGAGAAATTCATGCACTTGTAGGGGAGAATGGTGCAGGAAAGTCAACTCTTATGAATGTGCTTTCAGGAATTTACCCTTTTGGATCTTACACTGGAGATATAATTTACAATGGTGAAACTTGTAAATTTTCAAATATAAAAGATAGTGAAGCAAAGGGAATAGTTATAATCCACCAGGAATTAGCCTTAGTGCCAGAGATGACTATTGGCGAGAATATGTACCTTGGTGTTGAGAGAGGTAAACCCTATGCCATTGATTGGAATGAGACTTATGGCGAAGCAGATAAATACTTAAAAAAAGTAGGTTTATCTGAATCTTCCCATGTTCAGATAAAGGATATTGGAGTAGGAAAGCAACAATTAGTTGAAATAGCTAAAGCATTAGCTAAAGATGCTAAACTTTTGATACTAGATGAGCCTACTTCATCATTAAACGAAGAAGATTCTAGAGCATTACTAGATCTTCTAAAGGTATTACAGTCACAAGGAATGACATCAATTATTATTTCTCATAAATTAAACGAGATTTCTTATGTAGCCGATCAGATAACCATTGTTCGTGATGGACAAACTATTGAAACCTTAGATAAAGCTGTTGATAATATAAGTGAAGAGCGAATCATAAAAGGTATGGTTGGTCGTGAGATAACAGATAGATTTCCAAAACGATCTGGAGTTAAAATCGGAGATGTTTCTCTTGAAGTTAAAGACTGGACTGTATATCATCAAACATATTCAGATAGAAAAGTTGTAGACCATGCTAATCTATATGTTCGAAAAGGCGAAGTTGTTGGAATTTCAGGACTTATGGGAGCAGGTAGAACAGAGCTGGCTATGAGTGTTTTTGGTAAGAGTTATGGTAAGCATATAAGTGGTGAACTGTTTATAGATGGCAAAAAAGTAAATCTACATAACGAACAAGATGCTATTGACCATAAGTTAATGTATGTAACTGAAGACAGAAAAGGTGATGGACTTATCCTTGAAAATCCAATTCGAGTTAATACTACATTAGCAAATATGAAAGGTATCTCTAATCACGGAGTATTAGACCTAGATAAAGAAAAACAAGTTTCTGAAGAATATGTTGAAAAACTTAATACTAAAACTCCTACAATTGAGCAGAACGTAGGTAATCTAAGTGGTGGTAATCAACAGAAAGTTCTTTTAGCTAAGTCTATGTTTGCAGATCCGGAAATACTTATATTAGATGAACCTACTCGTGGTATTGATGTAGGTGCTAAATATGAAATATATACAATCATTAATGATTTAGTTTCAGAAGGAAAATCAGTTATTATGATTAGTTCTGAAATGCCAGAAGTCCTAGGAATGTCAGATCGAATTTATGTAATGAGTGAAGGTAGAATAGCTGGTGAGTTGAGTAGAGAAGAAGCTACTTCAGAGAAAATTATGGAGTATATATTAAAAGAAGTAAAACATGATGATAAAACATTAAATGAAGTAAAAGACGACTAGGAGGAGGAGAAGATGAATAGATCAACGGTGATGGGATTTGTAAAAAAATATACAATGGTACTTGCACTAATTGTACTTGTAATATTTTTTACAGTAAGAACTGATGGTAGTATGTTGTTGCCACAGAATATAAACAATCTTATAGCACAAAATGCTTATGTATATATATTGGCAACAGGAATGTTACTCTGTATTTTAACTGGTGGTAATATCGACCTTAGTGTTGGTTCTCTTGTATGTTTAGTTGGTTCAATTGGTGGAACAATGATGGTTACTAAACACATGGGAGCAGCAGCAGCTATTCCAGTAATGTTATTAGCAGGTATTTTAGTAGGTGTATGGCAAGGATTTTGGATTGCTTATCGACGTATACCACCTTTTATAGTTACTCTTGCTGGTATGTTGGCATTTAGAGGTATTTCCAATGTAGTATTAGATGGGCTTACACTTGCACCAATGCCAGATAATTATCTTAATCTTTTCAATGGTTATATAGTTGATTTTATGAAGGGCGATAAGATTAACATGAGCTGTATGGTTATTGGAGTTGTGGCTGTAGTAGCAATGTTTCTTGTTTCTTTAAATTCTAGAAGAAGTAAAGCAAAGAAAGGCTACTCTACAGGAAGTTTAGCAGGACAGCTAGTAAAGCTTATTGTAATTGGAGCAGCTATTATATTCTTCGCTTGGAAATTAGCTAACTACAAAGGTATTCCATATATTTTAGTATGGTTAGCAGTTATCATTGCTGTATATGCTTATATAACATCAAGAACTACTGTTGGACGTCATTTCTATGCAATTGGTGGTAATGAAAAGGCAGCCAAATTATCAGGTATTAATACTAATAGAGTTTATTTCTTAGCTTATGCAAATATGGGATTTCTTGCGGCTGTAGCTGCAATGGTTACAATAGCAAGACTTAATTCAGCTAATCCAACAGCTGGTACTAACTATGAAATGGATGCTATCGGATCTTGTTTCGTTGGTGGTGCTTCTGCATATGGTGGTTCTGGTACAGTTCCTGGAGTTGTAATTGGTGCTACATTAATGGGTGTAATTAACTTAGGTATGTCTATTATGGGTGTAGATGCTAACTGGCAGAAGGTTGTAAAAGGATTAGTTCTTCTTGCAGCTGTAATCTTTGATGTTGAAAGTAAGAAACTTGCTAAATAAATTAAACATAAAAAAATCCTCTAGTTTTTACTAAAGGATTTTTTTTATGCTTCCATGTCAACTTTTAGCTCTAAAAAAGTAGAAATTGGGTGAGATATTCATTTACGAATAAAGTATACTTAGCATAGAGATTTTATAAAGGAGGGATAACCCATGGAGATATTAAGTGTATTTGATGAGTCTTTTAAGGAATATGGTAAGATTTGGGACGATATCGATATTGCATCTTTAATGGAAGAGATGGAACATACGAATACACCTAAGGATGATGTTATTTATGTTGCTAGGGATGAGGAGCTTCAGGGTACAGAGGCTATGCCACAGATTAGAGATAGGATTTTTGGTGGTTTACCTATACAGATGGGATATTGCAATGGTAACAATAAAAAGTTAAATGCTATTGAGTATCATAGAAATTCTGAGGTTGATATTGCAGAGACAGATATGGTTTTACTTATTGGCAAGTTGCAAGATGTAACTAGTGAATTTAAGTATGACACTTCTAAGATTGAGGCTTTCTATGTACCTAAGAATACAGTTGTTGAAATTTATGAGACAACACTTCATTATGCACCTTGTACAGTAGCTGGTGGAGAAATTTTTAGAGCTGTTATTGCTTTACCAGAAGGAACTAATACAGATATAGATTTTAAATTAGATGGTAATGGTGAAGACATTCTTATGACAGCCAAAAATAAATGGCTTATAGCCCATCCAGATGCTAAGATTGATGGAGCATATAATGGACTTATAGGTAAGAATATTACAATAGATTAAGATGATAAAGAAAAAACAATATTATACATTTGAATATGATAAAGTAGTAGAATAATAAAGTATTAAAGAGTATAGTAGTTATTAAAGAACTATTTAGAATGAAAGTAAAAAAAGGAGAGTTAAAATGAACGAAAAAAATATGCCAAAGGTTAAACTTGGAATTGTTGCAGTTAGTAGAGATTGTTTCCCAGAAAGTCTTTCAGTTAGTAGACGTGAAGCTTTAGTTAAAGCTTACGCTTCAAAGTATGATGTAACTGATATTTATGAATGTCCAATTACAATTGTTGAGAGTGAAATAGATATGGTTAATGCTCTTAATGATGTTAATGCCCATGAATGTAATGCATTATGTGTATATCTTGGAAATTTCGGACCAGAGATTTCAGAAACATTACTTGCTCAAAAATTTAATGGACCTAAGATTTTTATTGCAGCTGCAGAAGAAAGTCAAGGAAATCTTATTCAAGGACGTGGAGATGCATATTGTGGTATGCTTAATGCTAGCTATAGCCTTCATCTTCGCAATGTTAAGAATGTATATATTCCGGAATATCCAGTTGGAGATGCAGAAGATTGTGCAGATATGTTACATGAGTTTATTCCAATTGCAAGAGCAGTTGTTGCAATTTCTGATTTAAAGATTATTAGTTTTGGACCACGTCCACAGAACTTTATGGCTTGCAACGCACCTATTAAACAGCTTTATAATTTAGGCGTTGAGATAGAGGAAAATTCTGAACTTGATTTATTTGAAGCATTTAAGAATCATGCTGATGATCCAAGAATTCCTGATGTTGTTGCAGATATGGAAAAAGAACTTGGAGAAGGAAATAAGAAACCTCAAATTCTTCCTAAACTTGCTCAATATGAAATTACACTTCTTGACTGGATTGAAGCTCATAAAGGTTATAGAAAATATGTAACAATTGCATCAAAATGCTGGCCAGCATTCCAGACACAATTTGGATTTGTACCATGCTATGTTAATAGCCGTCTTACAAGTCGTGGAATTCCAGTATCTTGTGAAGTTGATATTTATGGTGCACTAAGTGAATTTATCGGAACTGTTGTAAGTGACGATATTGTAACACTTCTTGATATTAACAATTCAGTACCTAAAGATATGTACAATGAAAGCATTAAAGGCAAATGGGATTACACACTTCAAGATACATTTATGGGATTCCATTGTGGAAATACAGCATCTTCTAAGCTTTCTTTCTGCTCAATGAATTATCAATTGATTATGGCAAGAGCACTTCCGGAAGAAGTTACTCAAGGAACTCTTGAGGGAGATATTGTTCCTGGACAGATTACATTCTATAGATTACAAAGTACATCAGATAATATTCTTCGTGGTTATATTGCAGAAGGTGAAGTACTTCCCGTTGCTACACATTCATTTGGAAGTATTGGTGTATTTGCAATTCCAGAGATGGGAAGATTTTATCGCCATGTATTAATCGAGGGTGGATACCCACATCACGGTGCAGTTGCATTTGGACATTTCGGAAAACAACTTTACGAAGTATTTAAACTTCTTGGAGTTGAAGTTGATGAAATCGGATATAATCAACCTAAGGGTGTTAGATACCCAACAGAAAATCCTTGGGGATAGATATTAATTAAAATCATAAGTTGTCTTGGAAAGTTAATGATATTTACATTAAAATGCTGACCCAATACTTTTCATAGAATAGCTTTTCTCCTTATGGGACCAAGTACTTTTTGTGCTTGGTTCCTTTTTGTATTATAGGAAAGTTCTCCTATCGGAGAACTCTTGAATTGCATTTCCTCGCTATTAGCGAGGAAATCAATTGCACTTAAACATAGACGCTGATTAAAAGATATAAAATCCTTCTTCAAATTCATAATCGTCAAAATTATCATCTTCATGAAGGAAAGCATACATGTCTTCTAAGAATGGTGTTGTCATTTCTTTAGGTGGATTTTTATATTATAGAAAAATTTTATTATTAGAAAGTGTATTATGGCTTGTAAGTTAATGAAGCAATAACTAAAGAATTATTATAAAAATATACATATTGAACAAAAAAAAGCAAACGCATAATGAGAAGATAATATATAATCCGAACAAATGAAGTTTGTGCAAATTTTATAAAACCGAAAAGGAGGTAGGTGATTTAAGATAATGTTATGTTGGAAAAGTGGAAAAAGAATTATTTGAAAAATAGATTTGGTGTGAAAATGGCTTTTTTATTAAGGATTGTAATTGTAATTAGTATAATATTGTTTATTATAATAGTAATTGCTTTTATTAAGGAGAAATATATATATTTTACTCAAGTAACAACTAAAACAGTAAAAAGCATTCATTCTTTTCATAATTATTCAGGAAATAATGTCAACATTGCAATTTTAGATAGTGGTGTTGATAAGAGCCATGATGACTTTGGTCAAAATATTAAAAAAGGATATAATTTTGTAAAAAATAATTTTAATTCTGAAGATATAAATGGTCATGGGACACAAGTTACCGGAGTAATTTCTGCAAAAGATAATTCATTTGGTATTAAAGGTATCGCACCGAAAGCGAAAATATATCCAATTGTGGTTTTAAACAATCAATCTAAGGGCAAAATTGATGATATTTGTAAAGGGATTGAGTGGTGTATCGATAACAAAATGGATATAATAAATTTAAGTTTTTCTACTTCAAAAGATGATTTGAATTTGCGTAGAGTAATAAAAAAAGCAAATCAAAAAGGTATTATTATTATTGCAAGTTATAACAACAGAAACAAAATACATAGCTTTCCTGCAGAGTATAAAGAAGTATTTGGAGTTAGATCTAATGTGAATAAAGATAATATATTTTTAAAAAAAGATATTGTATATGCTCCTGGTAAGGGAATTTTAACTACTAATTTAAATAATCGTTATGTTTTTGTATCTGGGAACTCAATAGCTTGTGCGTATGTTACAGGAGTTGTTGCATTATTAAAAGAGAAATATTGTTTGACGAAAACAGCATTTAACAAAGAAAATATAAAAAATGAATTTGAAAGAGGATTGTATGAAAAAAATTAAGAAAATTATTAGTAGAATATTAATTTGTTGTATAGTTACGATTTCCGTTTGTCAAGGTGTGACACTTAAAGCTGCACCAAATCAAGTTATAAATATTAATGGTTATGAAATAGAAATATTAAATAATAGTGATGACAAGACTGTTGTAAAAACAGAAGCTGATGGAATTCATTATGAATTGCAGTTTTTCAAAAAGACCGAAGAGTTTGAATTAGAAACAAAAGATTATCCAGTGAATATATTTGGAAAAGAAATAGGAAAACCAGAAGTAGAGACTTATACCATTAATCCTCAAGAGGGTGGACAAGAAGAAATAGTTGCAGATATTGTGTCGAATGATGATCCAAAGGATATAGTTCATGTAGATGATAGTATGGTTGAAGCACAATCTTTATCATTAATATTAGCTGGGGGTCTTTCGGCAGCTGTAATATCCTTATTAGAAGCGATATTTTTTGTTTCAGCTACAATAGTAGTTTTGGGAGTGGTATATTATGCCGCAAATAAAGTAATAAAGGCATTAAAAAGAGAACAACCACAAGTACATTATTATAAGGCAGTTTTAGTGCCATCTGACAACGTTTTTATTGGACCTAAAATCAAATCAAAATCAGCTGCAGCCACAAGATTAGCCGCTGGAGGCGGTGTTTTTGCAATTAGTTCGGGTTATGCGTATGATGCTTGTAAATCAGCAAGTCCAGTGAAAAAAGTTTCTAAACAACAACAACATAAAGGTGGTGGAAAAAGTTATAAGCACTACCATCCAATAATTAATGCAAAGGGTAAGCAAAGTTCGGCTCATTGTTGGTTTATTTAGTTATTGAGTAATATGAAGAGGAGGTATTAATGGTGCATTTAGTTACTAACGTTAATAAGGAAGATTATTTGAAAATATTAAAGTTTCTTGAAAAAAACTGTAGTACTTTTTCTTTAGTTGAACCTAATATAGGATATAGTGATTTTCCATATGAATTGCCAAATTTAAAAGTTGATTTGCAAGACTATCTAAGAAAGAGTGAAAAGGTTACTTCATGGCCTGGGACAAAATGTAAAGTTGCAAAGGGGGAAGAAAAGCCTGTATTGCATAATTATGAGTGTTCTAGGGAAAGTATAAAATACTTAAAAAAGTATAACTCTTTTTGGGACATAGAAGAGCAAATGGATATTGCTTTTTATAAAACGTTTAAATGCATATTATACACTATCTCACATGAGGAAATGTTAGTAGTTGATTTGGCATTTTGGGGTAATTTTTTTGAATACACTAACTGTGTGCTTATAAAATCTCGTTCCTGAATTTGGTAGTTAAAATACGAGATTTGTAGATAAGGAGAGATTTAATAAATTCAATTTACACAATTTATATGTTATACATATCTTTGAAAATATTGCTTGCAGAATTTGCTATAGTATGTTAACATTATGTGAAATAAAATATAGATAGAGGTCGCGGTTTTCATGAGTAAATCTGTCCTAAGTTCTTTTGGGGAATGATAGATTTGAAAGGGGAAACTGCCGAAGGTATACATACCCAAGATATGTATAAACTGGGACATAGTAATAAGATGCTATGAACTGTCACGATTTGCAACGAGTGTTGAGCTATCATGAGGAATATATTGTTTAATTAAAATTAGACGACCTTGTGTTTTGGCACAGGGTCGTTTTTGTAGTAATAACTTTTTGTTAGTAAGTTTATTCACCATGAAAACAGTAAATCTATATTTAAAAATTTAGAAGGGAAGAAGTGTATGAAAAAGGGAAGAAAAAAATTATTATTGGGGAGTTCTTTAATACTACTTATGACTATGGCAATGCCTATAATTGCATTTGCAGCGGAAAAGGAAAAATATGTTCCAAAGATGTATTCATCATTTTGGGCACTTATTCCACCGGTAGTTGCTATTGTTTTAGCTTTAATTACTAAAGAAGTTTATAGTTCGCTTTTTGTAGGAATTGTAATTGGAGCTATTTTTTGGGCAAATGGAAGTTTTGAAAAGACAGTACTTCATGTTTTTAATGATGGTATTGTAGGTTCTCTTACAGATGCTTATAATATGGGAATTATAATTTTCCTTGTTATTTTAGGTATTATGGTTTGTATGATGAATATGGCAGGGGGTTCTGCAGCCTTTGGAAAATGGGCTAAAACTCATATTAAGTCTAGAGTTGGAGCACAACTTGCAACTATACTATTGGGAGTATTGATTTTTATAGATGATTATTTTAACTGTTTAACAGTAGGTTCAGTTATGAGACCTGTTACAGATTCTCATAAGGTGTCTAGAGCCAAACTCGCATATTTAATTGATGCAACTGCCGCTCCGGTATGTATTATTGCACCTATTTCTTCATGGGCAGCTGCAGTTTCAGGATTTGTTCCGGGAGAGGATGGTTTCCAAGTATTTATTAGAGCTATTCCTTACAATTTCTATGCACTTCTAACAATTGTTATGATGGTAAGTTTAACTCTTATGAAGGCAGACTTTGGACCTATGAAGGTTCATGAGATTAATGCAATGCATGGAGATATTTATACAACACCAGATAGACCTTATGCTACCGCAGAAGAAGAGATTGTAACCGGAAAAGGTGGAGTAATCGATTTAGTTCTTCCTGTAGTTGTATTAATTATAAGTTGTACAATAGGAATGATTTATACAGGCGGATTTTTCTCTGGCACATCTTTTGTTGATTCATTTTCAAATGCTGATGCATCTGTAGGTCTTATGATTGGAAGTTTCTTTGCATTTGTAATTACAATAATTGTATATAAGTTCAGAAAAGTTCTTAACTTTAAAGAGTCTATGTCTTGCGTACCAGAAGGATTTAAGGCTATGGTTCCTGCAATTATGATTCTAACTTTAGCATGGACACTTAAAGCTATGACAGATAGCCTTGGTGCTGCCGATTATGTTGCAAATATAGTATCAAAATCAGCCGGTTCATTTATGAACTTTTTACCGGCAATTATATTCTTGATTGCATGTTTCCTTGCATTTGCAACAGGTACCTCTTGGGGAACCTTTGGTATTTTAATTCCTATAGTTGTAAATGTATTTGCAGGTCATGATGAAACTATGATGATAATTTCAATATCTGCATGTATGGCAGGCGCTGTATGTGGAGACCATTGCTCGCCTATATCAGACACAACAATTATGAGTTCGGCAGGGGCTCAATGTAATCATATTAATCATGTTAACACTCAACTTCCATACGCTACTATGGTGGCAGCAGTTTCCTGCGTAACATATATTGTGGCAGGATTTGTAAAAACAGCTTGGATAAGCTTACCAGTTGGAATTGTCCTATTAATACTTACACTATATGTTATTAAAAAAATAGATCCATCTATACATCATAGTCATGCTGATAATCATAAAGAATATGAAGAAGCTAGCATTAATGCAGTTGAAACTATAAAAGAGATGGAAGATATGAAGATTGAAAAAGAGTTAAGTAGTGGAAAAACAGGGATTGATGAAGAGATAAGTAAGATAATGAAAAAATAAGAGGGATAGAAGTTTTTCGAAGATATATTGTTATAAAAAGGAATTAGTTTAATTTATATAATATTTTTAAGTGTAATCTTTAAGCTTGGTAGTTTAGACTGCTGAGCTTTTTTGATTAATTATTAAAAATTATTGAATAGTAGACAACTTTTTAGTAAGATATATAAAAGTATAGAAAGTAAATTAATGGAATATATAATTAAATCATAAGAAGTAAATTTCTTATAATAAAGTAAAACTAATTAAATTTTAGTTTATACAGACTTGGAGGAATAAGAGTAATGAAGAAAAAAGTAATTAGACTTATGGTAGTACTTTTAGTAATATCTATGTTTAGTATGACAGGATGCGTTCATACGTCAGTAACAACAACTGATGAAACAACTTCGTCAGTAGATTTTTCAGAACTTTTAAATAACGGATTGAAGAAAAGTAATGAGTTTAATGTGACAGACCTTAAAATGGATAATAGCAATTTTTCAGATGAAAATAAAGGATTTACTACCAAGAAGCAACTGGGATTTATCCAATTTAAAGTTGAGAATATTAAAAAATTGAAAGATACATATGGAAAAGTAGAATTTGGTCCTTCAGTGCAAGTACATAAAAATGAAGCAGATGCAGGAACAGTAGGTTGTTCGAGCAAAGACTTAGAGTTTAAGTCTAAGACCACAAATAGCTTTAATCCTTTGTATAAAAAGCTTTTTTCTTCAGCACTAAACATTACTCAAGATAAAACCGTAGATAATAAAGCGGGTTGGAATGTGAATACAAAATTTAATAATAAACCTGTTAAAGTAGCTTATCTTAAATATGGGCTAATTTACGAAAACCTTCAATATGATGTTTATGTAAGTACCTTTGGTGGCAAGTGGAAAAAACTAGGAGTATCAAAAAGCCAAATTCCATATGGAATGAAATTTAAAACGACCTATGAATATTGGTCATAGGGAAAAATGGTAAAGATAGTTCATTAAGAGCTTATAAATTGCAACTGTTAGGCATAAAGCTTAGCAGTTGCTTTTTTAGTGTAGATTTACAGTGAATTTCTACTAAAATAAACCATATTTATTTGACACTTCTCTTAATAACCATTAAAATTAAGTGTTAATATAGATATGATAATATACTTGAAAGGTAAACTTATGTGGTTAGCAGATAATTGGATAGATTATGAAGTTATAGATTGTTCAAATGGAGAGAAGCTTGAGCGTTGGGGAGATTATTTTCTTGTTCGTCCGGATCCTCAAGTAATATGGAATACAGATAGAAATGATAAGCATTGGAATAAGCCTAATGCTCATTATCATAGAAGTAAAAAAGGTGGCGGAGAATGGGAGTTTTTTGATTTGCCAAAGGAATGGCAAATTAAATATAAGGACCTAGTTTTTAATCTTAAGCCTTTTAATTTTAAGCATACAGGACTTTTTCCAGAACAGGCTACTAATTGGGATTGGTTTTCTGATTTAATTGAAAAGGAAATTGCAAATACAGGGCGAGAGATTAAAGTTTTAAATTTATTTGCATATACAGGGGGAGCAACCCTTGCAGCAGCAAATGCTGGTGCTTCGGTAACCCACGTAGATGCTTCAAAAGGTATGGTGAACTGGGCAAAGGAAAATGCTGAAAGTTCCGGTCTTCGTGATAAACCTATTAGATGGCTTGTAGATGATTGTATGAAATTTGTGGAGCGAGAAATAAGACGAGGAAATCATTACGATGCTATAATTATGGATCCCCCATCATATGGTAGAGGTCCTAAAGGTGAGATTTGGAAGATAGAAGATGAAATCCATAATCTGATTAAATTATGTAGTAAACTCATGTCAGATAATCCACTTTTCTTTCTTGTTAATTCATATACAACAGGACTTTCACCAACAGTTATGGAGTATATGGTTGCAACAGAATTAAAAAGATATAATGGGCATATTGAAAGTTCGGAAATAGGATTACCGGTAAAACAATCAGGTCTTGTCCTTCCATGCGGAGCAAGTGCAAGATGGACAGCATACAGAAATAGTGAGGAAAGTACAAATAATGAAATATAAAAATTATGAAATATTAGATAAACAAGATTTAAAAGGAATTAAATCAAAAGGAACTAGACTTATACATAAAAAGTCAGGAGCAAGAGTTGTTTTAATCGAAAATGATGATAAAAATAAGGTTTTTTCAATAGCATTTAGAACACCGGCACCAGATTCAACCGGAGTTCCACATATTATGGAACATTCAGTTTTATGTGGGTCTAAGAATTTTCCAGCCAAAGATCCTTTTGTTGAATTAGTGAAAGGGTCATTGAACACATTTTTAAATGCAATGACATATCCAGATAAAACAGTTTATCCAATAGCGTCTATGAATGATAAGGATTTCGACAATCTTATTCATGTATATATGGATGCAGTTTTATATCCTAATATATATAAACATGAGGAAATTTTCAGACAAGAAGGCTGGAGTTACGAGTTAAACAAGGCTGAAGATGAAATTAAATATAATGGAGTTGTTTATAATGAGATGAAAGGTGTTTTCTCTAATCCAGATGGAGTTCTTGAAAGAGTAATTCAGAATTCACTTTTCCCAGATACAACTTATGGCAATGAAAGTGGTGGGGATCCAGAGAATATTCCAGATTTAACTTATGAACAGTTTTTAGATTTCCATAGAACATATTATCATCCTGCTAATTCCTATATTTATATTTATGGGGATTGCAATATGGAAGAGAAATTAGCTTGGTTAGATGAAAATTATTTGCAAAATTTTGACAAAAAAGATATTGACCAAAGTATATCTGAAATTGAAATTCAAACACCATTTGCAAATGTAAGAGAATTAGAATTTCCATATTCTGTAAGTCCAGAGGAAAGCTTAGACCATAAAACATATCTTTCTTATAATAAAGTAATTGGAAATACCTTAGATGATAAACTATACCTAGCCTTCCAAATTCTAGATTATGCCTTGCTTCAGGCACCAGGGGCACCTATTAAAAAAGCTTTAACGGAAGCTGGAATTGGTGAAGATATAAGTGGTTCTTATGATAATGGTATCTTGCAACCGGTATTTTCAGTAGTTTCCAAAGGCGCAAATAAGGCAGATAAGGAAAGATTTATAGAAATTATTACTGAAGTTTTACAGGAAAACGTTAAAAAGGGCATAGATAAGAAAGCTCTTAAAGCAGGTTTAAATTATAATGAATTCTTATATCGTGAAGCAGACTTCGGTAATTATCCAAAAGGACTTATGTATGGACTTCAAACTTTAGATAGTTGGCTTTATGATGACGAGAAACCATTTGTAAATATTGAGCAATTAGATAATATTGAGTTCTTAAAGAAAATGGTGGATACAGATTATTTTGAGAATTTAATTAAAGAATATCTTCTTGATAATAATTTCGGTTCAATAGTTATTTTAACACCAGAGCCAGGACTAACTCTTGCAAATGATGAAAAGATAGCTAGGGGGTTGAAAGAGTTTAAAGCTTCACTAAGCGAGGAAGAAATAAACACTTTAGTTGAAAATACTAAAAATCTTCGAGGTTATCAGGATAAAGAAGATTCAGAAGAAGATTTGCGAAAAATACCTCTTTTAACACGAGAAGAGATTGGTACAGATATTGCTCCGATTTTTAATGAAGTTAAAGATTTAGGGGAAAATAAGATTATTTATCATCATGTAGATACAAATGGAATTGGATATTTGGATTTTATTTTTGATGTAAGCAAGATTTCAGAAGAAGAAATTCCTTATATTGGTATTCTTCAAAGTGTTTTAGGAGTAATAGATACTAAGAATTATGAATACGGGGAACTTTTTAATGAAATTCATCTTAATACAGGTGGTATAACTACTGCATTAGAAATGTATCGAGATGTTCATGGTGATATTAAGGAATATATGCCTACATTTGAAGTTAGAATGAAAGCCCTATATCCTGAAATGAAAACTGCAAGTTCATTTGCAATTGAAATTCTTAAGAATTCAAAGCTAGATGATTACAAGAGAATTAAAGAAATTCTTTCAATGATAGCAGTAAAGCTTAACCAAAGGTTTATCGCATCTGGTCATACGACGGCAGTTACTCGTGGAATGAGTTATATAAGTAATGCCAGTCGTTATAAGGAGTTGACTTCTGGAATTGAATTTTATAGATTTATTAAGAGTATTCTTGATGACTTTGATAATAAGAAAGAGGAATTAAGCAGTAAACTAGTTGCACTTGCAAATAAAATATTTGCTAAAGGAAATCTTCTTATTAGTTCAACAAATGAAGAGAGTTTTGACGTGGAAATTGAAACTGCTTGCAAATGCTTAGTAGAAGAATTAGGGGATGGAGAAGCCACAAATAATTCTGAAGAATTTTTGGGTAAAGGTAGGAGCCTGAATTTAAATGTTTTAAATGAAGGATTTAAGACTGAGTCTAAAGTTCAATATGTGGCAAAAGTTGGAAATTTCCTTGAAGCAGGTAAGGACTATAGCGGAGCATTACAGATACTTAAGGTTATTTTGAATTATGATTACCTTTGGGTTAATTTGCGTGTTAAAGGTGGAGCTTACGGATGCATGAGTGGTTTTAACCGTTTAGGAGAAAGCTATTTAGTATCTTATCGTGACCCACATTTAAAGAGAACTATTGATGTGTATAAGGGCGTTGTAGAATATCTTAAGAATTTTAGTGCCGATGAAAGGGAAATGACTAAATATATTATAGGAACTATCAGTAATATTGATCAGCCTCTTACTCCGGAGGCAATGGGTTCACGTTCTTTAAATCTGCTTCTTAACAATGTAACAGCCAAGGATATCAAGCAGGAGAGAATGGAGATTTTAAATGCTAAGCCTAAGGATATTCAGAAGTTAGCAGAGGTTCTTGAGACTGTTGTAAGTGAGGACGTTCTCTGTGTAATTGGCTCTGGGGAGAAAATTCAGGAAGAAAGAGAGTTGTTTAAGGAAGTTAGTTCTTTATAAGTAGGTAAAATAGAATTATAATTGGTCTTTAAACCTCGCGAAATTTCTATTCCTTGCACTCGCCAAGTAGGGGACGTCCTTAGGGAAACGCGCTTCGCTTGAACGACCCACGGACGCCCCGGGCATCGTGCTCGTCATCACGAAATTTAGCTAATGGTTATAAAGACTAATTATAATTCATTTTACTATTTATAAATACGTAATGAAGGATTAGGTGTAAGGAAGTAAGAGTAGTTAGGTGGGTTAAATATGGCTAATGGTTATAAATACTAATTATTAATGCATTTTACTATATATAAATACATAATGACTGATTATATATAATAGAGTGAGAATGGTTAGAGGGATTAAATTAATTAATTTTATTGGAAACATTGATATAATTACAAATTAAGAAAAGGAAAAGAATGGAAAATAAATATACGAATTATAAGGCAGGATTTGCAACTTTGATTGGTCGCCCTAATGTGGGAAAATCAACTTTGATGAATTTGCTGATTGGTCAGAAGATTGCAATAACTTCAAATAAGCCTCAGACTACAAGAAATAAGATTGAGACTGTATTAACTACAGATAAAGGGCAGATTGTATTTTTAGATACGCCAGGTATTCATAAAGCTAAAAATAAGCTTGGTAAATATATGGATAAGGTTGCTCTTGGAACTTTTTCAGATGTGGATGTGGTTCTTTGGCTTGTGGAACCTGTTACATTTATTGGTGAAAACGAGAAGAAAATCATTGAGAATTTAAAGAGAGTTAAAACACCTATTATTTTAGTTATAAATAAAATTGATAGTGTTAAAAAGGAAGATTTGCTTCCGGTAATAGAAATGTACAGAAAAGAATTGGACTTTGTAGAGGTTACGATGGTAAGTGCCAAAACTGGGAAAAATAAGGAGGATTTAATCAATACTATTTTTAAATATCTTCCTTATGGACATCCTTTTTTTGATGAAGATACCCTTACAGATCAACCTATTAGACAGATTGTGGCAGAGATTATTAGAGAAAAAGCCCTTCATGCTTTAAATGAAGAAGTTCCCCATGGTATAGCAGTGGTAATAGATAGAATGGAAGAAGGCAATAAGTTTACTCAAATTGATGCTACTATTATTGCTGAAAAGGATTCTCATAAAGGTATTATAATCGGTAAACAAGGTGCTATGCTTAAAAAGATCGGTACTAACGCAAGATTTGAAATCGAGCGTTTACTTGATGCTAAAGTTAATCTTAAACTATGGGTTAAGATTAAGAAGGATTGGAGAGATAGCGATTTTCTTCTGAAAAATTTTGGCTATAGAGATGATGAAAAATAAGGAAATCCTAGTACAATCTAATTATTGAATTAACAATATAAGAATTACTTTTATTATAGAATTGACTATATAAATAATAATTCATAAAGAAAAACTATATAAAAGAATTGAGGTAACAAAAATATATTATAAAATACTTATGAGAGTGTAAATCTTGTAAAATTGGGAGGTGGTTTTTTGGATCAAACTATAATTACCGGAATGGTTCTTAAAGCCACTCCTATTAATGAAAATGATAGACGTATTGTTCTTTTAACTAAAAATATGGGGAAGATTTCTGCATTTGCAAGAAATAGTAGAAAATCCCACAGTCAGCTTCTGGCTGCAACTAATCCTTTTGTGTATGGAGATTTTATTTGCACATCTGGACGAGATAGTTATACTATGATTGCTGCAAATGTAAATAATTATTTCAGTGAACTTAGAACAGATATTGTGGGAGCATACTATGGATTTTATTTTCTTGAAGTGGCAGATTATTTTGTTCTAGAAAATGCAGATTCCAAAGGAATGCTTTTGCTTTTATATCAGACTTTAAAAGCGTTAATTAGCCCTCATATAGATAATAAACTTATAAAAGTAATTTTTGAATTAAAAACCCTTGTAATTGAGGGATTTATAAATGATGAGATTGAAGGGGATTTATTACCTTCAACAAAATATGCTCTGGAATTTATTATGAAAACTGGGGTAAAAAGTCTATATACGTTTAAAGTAAATGAAGATGTATACAAAGAAATGAAAGTATATGTTGATAAAAAATTTCATAAATTTGCAGAGAAGGAATTTACTTCTTTAAATATATTAAAAACTCTAATCTAAAGGGAAATATAATTAAGACAGTTTAATTAAAAAAACTATTAAACCTATATCGATTTTTTAAAGTTATAGGAATGTATTTTTCAGTTTTTTTAGGTTTTATAACTGGTTTTTTGGTTAAACAAACATATAAAAGTTGAATAAATATCTAAAAAAACGTATAATAACAGAGATTAACAAAAACAATGAAAGCGAGTGTAAATGATATGGTAGAAAAAACGATGGAAAAGATTGTTGCGTTGGCTAAGTCAAGAGGTTTTGTATATCCAGGTTCAGAAATCTATGGGGGATTGGCAAATACTTGGGATTATGGAAATATTGGTGTTGAATTAAAAAATAATGTTAAAAAAGCTTGGTGGAAAAAATTTGTTCAAGAAAGTCCATACAATGTTGGAATAGATGCAGCGATTCTTATGAATCCAGAAACATGGGTAGCAAGTGGTCACCTTGGAGGTTTTTCTGATCCTCTAATGGATTGTAAAAAATGTCATGAAAGATTTAGAGCTGATAAGCTTATTGAAGATTGGGCTCATGAACATGGCGTAGATGTAGGTGAAGCAGTTGATGCTTGGGGCAATGAAAAGATGGAAGCTTTCATTAAGGAAAATAATATCCCATGCCCAACATGTGGAGCTACAGACTTTACAGAAATTCGTCAATTTAATCTTATGTTTAAAACCTTTCAAGGTGTAACAGAAGATTCTAAAAATATAGTTTACCTTCGTCCTGAAACAGCACAAGGTATTTTTGTTAACTTTAAAAATGTTCAAAGAACTTCTAGAAAGAAAATCCCATTTGGAATTGCTCAAATTGGTAAATCTTTCAGAAATGAAATAACTCCCGGAAACTTTACATTTAGAACTCGTGAGTTTGAGCAAATGGAACTGGAATTTTTCTGCGAGCCGGGAACTGACCTTGAATGGCATAGCTATTGGAGAAAATACTGTCATGATTGGCTAAAGAGCCTAAATATTAAAGAAGATGAAATTCGTCTTAGAGATCATGAACAAGAAGAACTTTCTCATTATAGTAATGCAACAACAGATATTGAATTTTTATTCCCATTTGGATGGGGAGAATTATGGGGAATTGCTGATAGAACTGATTTTGACTTATCAGCTCATCAAAGAGTATCTAAGCAAGACCTTACTTATTTTGATGATGAAAAGAAAGAAAAATATATTCCTTACGTTATTGAACCTTCTCTTGGTGCAGATCGTATGGTACTTGCATTCCTTTGCAGTGCTTATGATGAAGAGGAATTAGAAAAAGGTGATGTAAGAACAGTACTTCATTTCCACCCACAAATTGCTCCGGTTAAAATGGCAATTCTTCCACTTTCTAAAAAGCTTAATGAAGGTGCTGAAAAAATTCATGCTGAACTTAGCAAATATTGGAACTGTGAATTTGATGATAGAGGAAATATTGGAAAGAGATACAGAAGACAGGATGAAATCGGAACACCTTTCTGTGTTACTTATGATTTTGAATCTGAGACAGATGGTGCTGTAACTGTTCGTGATAGAGATTCAATGGAACAAGAAAGAATTAAGATTGAAGACCTTAAGGCTTATTTTGAAGAAAAGATGGCTTGGTAGGATAAAAAGTATAAATATTGGAAAGAAATCTATAACTTTATTTTGTGAGTAGATTATTGATTTTCGAAAAAGATAATTATGATGTACATATAAGATAATTATCTTGTTAAAAAGTATATTGAAACCAAAAATATTATGCT
>JAISGP010000020.1 GCA_031263035.1 Lachnospiraceae bacterium
GCTTCTTCTTCCTTGACTTTCTCTTGATCTATAACCTTGTTTGAGTCTACGGTGACGGTTTTGGTCTTAGAAGAAGTTGATTTTGTGGATTTATCATCGGGTGAAGAACAAGCTGTGGAAATGATTATACAGGATAAAATTATGAGGGGTAAAAGGTATTTTTTCAATATTGCCTCCGTATTAAACATTGTTACACTATTTTCTAATTCATCACATATTTTTTATCTCCAAATATACGAGGTATTTTTTCATCCAAACATAAAGAGTCCATTACATATAACCTTTGCTGGAATGAAAGCTTGTGAAATGTTTCACCCCCCCCTATTTGAAAATTAGCTAATAACATTGCATCTTCTTTTCTTGACAAATCTAATGCACCATAACCAAACCTAGTAAGAAGACCATTTATATTTTCAACACTTTCTTCAGCTTTATCCCAGAAACAAACTAATAAAAAAGCTAGAAATTCATTTCGATCTTTCATTTGATTTGCATCTGTCAAACGTTTAATAGCATGACAAAACATTTGAAAACTAGTTGGTCCATTTATATCGTAATCCATAGCCTCCCAAAATTGCATATAAAATTCATCTATATCATCCTTTTCAGACAACTGATACCATTTATTACTGGAATTTATACTAGCCATTCTATAAAGCCACAGCTTGAAAACTGACTGTCCCATTTTATCAGCCATTTCATTCAAATCTAGTATTAGTGTTGCTATAAGTTGAAATTGATTTAAATATGCACACTCTAAAAGGTTTTCATTTTGATTCAAAAAATCAATTGTAATTTTTTCATATGATTCTAAATTTTTTTCTTCAAAAGTATTTACAAATTCTTCTAAAGTAACATACATTCGTTTCTTAAAATGAGTAAAAAAATTATCATCAGAAATATATTTAGCTTTTTCCGTAATTAAATTATACACGATATTTGCAAACTCAGCAAATTTACTAATCCATTTATTCATTCTATTTTTACTGGTACTTTGCAAAAATAGTCTTTTATAATAGCCATGCAATTCCTTATTATTATATAATCTATATATATTAATTCCTTCAGCAAATTCAAGACTGTCAAAATAAGAAATATAATTTGAATAATCAACTAGTCTATTATAATAAAGGGCTAAACATGCTATACACTCCTCAATATCTAACAAATAAAGCTCTTGACTATTGCATACATCTTGTAAAAAACCATTTGCCTCATTAGGAGTGAGCTTTAATATAAAACAAAACCATATCATAACCCGTCGTTCAGTTATTGGGCTATCAATACTTATTCCATGCTCAGTAAAGTATTCATTAATCTTTGTTGAAGAATTCTTACTATATATAGTTTTCCCTTTTGTCCAATTATATATAGTTTTTGTAGTGACAAATGCAATTCTCATTGACAGAACTGACCTTCTGCCTAACTTATCTTCATTGTCCTTAAAATACCGTTTTGAATTTTCAATTATTTTAATTTTACTAAAGAAATCTTCCGCTGAAAATCTGTAAAGAACTTGCCATATCGTTTTCATAGCCTTTCCAAACTCATTTATAGACATATTTTCATCATATACATATGGAAATTCCTGTGATGATAAATTATATTTTTCTTTTGGAACTGTTTTTAACATTGAAATAAGTATTTGAGTTACATCAACATAATACTCTTTTAAACTATATCTTTCAAAAAAAATATCTACGTATTTTAAAAACCCGTGCTTTTTACCCAAACCTTCTAATTCAAATAGTCTGTTATATGTTTTTTTTAATTCTTTCTTATATCTCTTTAATAAACCCTTATCTACTTTCTCCTGGCACATCTAAATATATCCCCCATCCCCGTGTAAAAGCTTTTCTTAAAATTTTAATATATAAAATAATTTTTTCACAACTATAAGACCTATTCCACCCAATAATAGTTTAATAACATTCTAAAAAAAATTTTACGTATTAAAGTAATTATATACGGTTTTTGATATCTTAACAATATTTGCCCTAGCTATTGAAGTATCAGTTAAATTATTTGACATAATACATAAGATATAATCTGTTTTAGGTGCAAGTATTATAGCTACATCATTTTCTGTATCGTGAAGTTCGCCTGTTTTATTTGCTGTTATTGTTCCTTTCGGAACTCCCGCAGGTATCTTACTTGTTCTTGTCTGTCCTTTTAAAAGATTTAGCATCTCTAATGAAGCTTCTGTTGATACACAGTTTTTTCTATATATGTCCTCTAATACAATTCCACAATCGCCCACTGAAGTATAATTTTCACCTGGTGGTGGTATGTTTCGAACATCTTGTAAATCTCGACCTTGAGAAGTAAACTTACACCCTATGCCTTTGGCATATTCAGTTACTCTTTTCATACCTAATGCTTCATTTCCATCTCCTACTTTAGTTACAAGTAGATTAGTATCTTCATTGCTACTTACAGTTATCATATCATGAAGTAGCCTATTAATTTCATCCGTTTGTTCTAATGTACCATCATTTATTTTCTGATAAACTGCTCCCATAACATAAAGTTTAATAAGACTAGCAGAAACCATCTTCGAATCATTTATGCTACATTTTGCTCCTGTCTTTAAATCTTTTACATAAACAGACCAAGTACCTTGGGAATTAGATGTAATATCACTTATCTTATTTTGTAATTTATTTAAAGAAGGAACTACAGTAACTGTTTTTATCTTTTTTTCTACTTTTTTATTATCTTCTTTCTTTTCAGTAGTCTTATTACTTTTTTCTGTGTTTTTCACTGTTTCTTTCTTTGAGCAACCGGATGTGAACATCAATAAACAAGCCATTATAAGCACTAATATCAACGAAACAGTTCTTTTAATTTCATAAAGTATTTTTCTCTTCTTATTCATACTACATTTTTTTATTAAATTTCTTCACTCCAAAAATTTTGTCTTCTATATTTTACTTAAATCAATAAACCTCTTCTAATTCTAAGTTTTTTCTCTATAATATTCTTTATACTATTAACTTAATATTGATTACTAACATATTCTCCAACAGAAACAGCTGCTTTCTCAAGTTTTTCTTCATCAACACCTTGCCCCATAAACACTGCAATATAAGTCTTTGAATTATCTTCTATAATTGCTATTTCATTATATAGTTTTGTACGTATACCATTTTGATTTAAAAAACCATATTCACTAGGAATATTTTTTCCAATTCCAACTCTTGTCAGCTTATCAACAATCAAAAAATTAGATTGAATAAATCCTCTACCTACATCAGATGAACTAGAATATAACTCTCCAAGCATTCCTGCTAAATCAACTGGGCTAACATAATTATCTACTTTTGAACTTGTTCCTATTATATGACGATTAATCTTAACACTTTTATAACCTGCATTTTTACAGGTAGAATTGATAACATCTTTGCCTAAATAATCCATAAGTGAATTTATAACATTATTATCACTATAACTAAGCATATCTAATACAAGCTCATTTAAAGTAAACTGTTGACCATCTTGCTCTTTCTTTAATATACCACGTCCATCTACGGTATAATGAAAAGTAATCATAGTATTCATATCAATAGAACCTGAACGCATCTGATCATCAATTGTATATAATATAGGAATATCAATTAATGCAGAAGCAGATTGTGGTTTCTGAGCCTTAGATGTAAGTGCAATATTTGAACCTAATACATCATTAACTGCTGCATTAAGGTTACCTCCCACTTTTGCTGATTTAACATATGATGACAGTTCCTTAGAACCATTTTGGTCTATGGAAACACCCGTTGTACTTATTTGTTCTAATACAATTGGCGTAAAGCTGTTTTCCACATTTGTCGTATCACTACCTGACTTTATATCTAAACTTATATCTCTTTCAGATGATTTATCACTAATATCAAATGATTGATATTGAAGACACACCATCTGTTTTTGTCCGTTAAAAATACTATTATATTGGTCTGTAAGACTAGATATAGAATCTATAGACGTATATTTCCCTCCAGTTTCTTCTGAAATAGATTGCAACTGGGTATTATCAACATCTTCGCCAACTCCTATAAGATATACAGGAACATCATATTTTTTTGCAATGTCTATTATTTCCTCTGGCGTATATGAACTTCGATTATCCTGACCATCGGTGAAAGCGATAACACACTTTGCTCCACCTTGAGCTACTACTCTATTAATGCCTGAGTACAAAGCATCATAAAGTGCTGTATCTCCACCAAGTCTTAACATATTTGTTGATGTGGAAATATCTTCTTTATTAGAAGAAAAATTTTGCTCAAGATAGACACTTTCATTAAAACTTAAAAGAGCAACCTTATCTCCCTTATTAAACTGTACAGAATCCAAAAAATCTGTTATACCTTGCTCTGCACTTGAAAGTCCAGATTCCCCCATTGAGTCTGATGTATCTGCCACAAGACATATAGAAGCTTCCGAATTATCATCTATCTTAGCTGTCTTTAAACTCTTATTTGCAAATTTTTTATTCTTATCACCAATATTTTCTGTAAGATTAAATTTAAGTTTTGCCAAATCATCATCAGTTATTGACTTTCCTGTAGAATTATTTACGATGCTGTAATATAACTTAATCTTTGGAAATTTTGAATAATCAGCCTGTTGAAAAGATATTTTGTAATCATTAATATTAAAAGAACTTGTTGGTGGTATACTCTTTTTTTTATTACCTAGAAATACAACTAAAAGTATACTAACGATTACCGCGAATACAGCTACTGCTATTATGATAATAATTGGCATGTTGGATTTTGAACTTACAGGAACATTGTTTAATATTTTTTTCGAAGTATCATTCTGTGGATTAGTCCATGTATTATTTGCTCCATAAGCTATATTATTACTTTGGGGATGTACATAATCGTTACTACTTACATTAAAATTTGAACCATTACTTTGAGGATATAATACATTATTCTCAACATTTTGATTTTCACTTGTATTTGGGTAAAAATCCCCTGATATATCATCCTGTGGTACTTCATCTACAGGCATACCACAATTAATACAAAACTTGGCATCATCATCAAGTTCTGTGCCACAATGTGTACAATACATATTACCTTTTCCCCTTATCATTTTAATTAATAATACAAATCCATTTTTATATGGCTGATTGTATTACAAGCACATTAAAACTCTTATTTCATCGGTAACTCTGAAATAAACACTAATTTATCTATATACTTTCCTGAAACCGAACTGCCATCTTTTGGGCCTTCTTCACCATTAAGATTTGAAACTGAAGAAGTTTTATCCCATAACATTATTGTTCCATCACTTCGAATAACCTTTCGTTCATTGAGCGTTAGATTTTTCAAATTATAATAATATTTTAGATCCTGAATATTATCCTTACCCTTCGCTCTTATCAAAAGTCTTTTACCTATAATTTGCCAAGTCCAAATGACTGAACTATTACTATTAAGGTTATCATCACACTCTATATCGTGATATACCTTTGTATTCATCTCACTGTTTCTAATATAATCTTCTTCCATTTTAGTTATTGTAGACCTATTCACATTACTTTCATTGCTTTCTTCAATTTGAAGTTCTGTATATTCACCATCAGGATAAAAAATACCAAATGTAGAGGCTTCACGATCACCAATAATTACACTTTCATTCTTTTCATTAACAGTAATATATTTGTATATTCCCGACTTAAATTTTATCTCTTTTTCTGCAGAAATCTCACCATTTTTATCACTTTTACTAATTGTACTTTTTTTATTTAAATGAGAATAAAAAACAACTAATGACAAAGCTATTATGGTTATTAATAAGATACAAATTACTATAATTATATTTCTTTTTCTACCCTTATCTACTTTAAAAGATTGGTTCATCCCACTTAATTTCATTCCACAACTAGTACAAAAGCTATCATTTTTACCTATCTTTGCTCCACAACTTGGACAAAATTTATAATTTCTGTCTCTATTATTACTTTCCATGATAGTCCTCCAACTTCTATTGTACAATTAACAAAAAGTAAACATTATATTTAATACTGCGTTTCTATTTATGCTGGATATTTTGCTACAACATTTTTCAACACTCCATAACTATTTATATACTTCCATGCCAAATACATCTGAATTCCAGTAATACAAATTGTAATAATATAAAGAAATATACTAAGACTATAAATATTTGAACCTAGGGCTACAGAATTGAACAAAGATAATAAATATAAGCTATATATAACTCCTAAAATTGCAAATACCCCTCCAACTATCGTTATAATGTTTAAAACATAACCTGCTACTATACTTCCTGCAACAATATTTGTCTGTTCTAATGTCTTTATCTTATCTGGAATAATGTAATAAAAAAGATACGCCATGAATGCAGAGATACCGCAAGAAATAACCAATGTAATAGTTCCTCGTAAACACAATTCAATAATTGAAAACACTAAACTAACAATAATCAAATAACTTAGGTTTCTACTAGCATGAAATAAGCCATTCATAGCATCTACTCGCTCTTTAGAAATATTTGCAGACATATTATCTGAAGTTTGCCACTGATTATTTTCTTTTTCTGTTTTATTAGTAGCATTTCCCTTATCTTTAGTTTCAGTAAATTTATTATTACTTTGGTCAAAATTATTAGTAAAAGCAGATACCTCACTATTATTTTGCTCTGTGTTGCTATTATTATTATTAATCTTTCTCTGTTGAACAAAGTTATTATCATTCTTGTCTAAATTGATAGCTGTTCTATAGATTAAATTTGTATTAGTATTTTGACTAGTATAATCATTCTTCTCATTAATTATACCCTCTAGTCTATCTTCAATTATTTGTCTCATTTTACTATTTGGATTAATTGCATAAATTTGATTTAAAAGAAAAATAGCTTTTTCTTGTGCCTTTGAACTATCTCTTTCGTTAACAAGAGCTTCCACATGAGCATCACATTCATTGCAAATATATTCACCTTCACTATAATTTCTTTGACAAATTTCATCG
>JAISGP010000111.1 GCA_031263035.1 Lachnospiraceae bacterium
CTTTTGCCTAAGGGAGGAGTGTTAGACTATACTCTTTCTGACGGAGCAATTTCTGTTTCTATAGACATAAATACTACTTATGACCCAGCTTTTTATTTTGAGCAAGGTCAGGTACTAAACGATGTATTTAAAGTTCAGACTAAAGAAGATGGTTCAACTATTAATACAGCAACTTTAGAAAATCTTGTGTTAAGTGGAAAGGTATATCCTGTAGTTTATTATACAAAGTTTTCCTCACTTTATGTTAATCCAAATCAGGAGTGGTTTAATACATTCCATATGGCAAGTTATTATGAAGATGCTAACTTATCTGTGGATCTAAATAAACTTTTTTGGAAGGAAGCTCAGATTACTTTTAAGATGCCAAAGGCATTTGGCTTGTCTGATACAGTTCAATTAGTTAGTGGAAGTTGGCCTACGCTTTCTACCAGTATAAGCGGTACTTTAACATCTGATGCTAACTATGATTATTTAAAAGTAAAAATTACTCCGTCTATGACAGATCCATATTCTGGAAAACAGTTTTACTGTACTGTTCACGGAACGGTACAACCTGACGCTACAGTAATGAGTTCTGCAACTAGCATAGTATCAGATATAGATGATAGTTATATACAGTATAATAATGATGAAAAACAGGTTGTTGGTAATTATAACAATAAAACAATGTATATAGTTACAGATAACAATCTTGACTTAAATAAATATAGTACCACTACTGGTGGAGGAGACAGAGCAGGGATGCAAGAAGCTGAATGGAATAGTCCATCAGAATATATCTTCCTTGGAGGTTTTAAGGTACAGAATTTAAGCCCGGCAACATTAAATGGATATAGGGTAACAATGAAGTTAGATGATCCTCATCTAGGAGTGAAGGCATTTCAATATGGTACAGATATAAAAGATGTAGTGATAAAAACATATAATAATAGTACTGGTATTACTAATACTTATACTATACCATCGGATACAACAAAAGGTATCATTTTCCCACCAACAGAATTAGCAGGGGATGAGTATATAACATCTGTTACAGCAACAATGGTGGATATAGTACAGGGATATAATAATGGATCCTCAAATTATTCTTCATATGTAGAAACTGGAAATCCAAGTAATCGAGGTATGAACTACTATGGTAAGCTTTTAGGAACTCCTGGGGATTATTCTGCAGAAGTTTCAGTAGTTAAAGCAACTACCTCGGATCCAACCCTTGCAGACCCAAATGATCCTACAGAGTGGACAACCTATGGTAGTGTAACTCAAGAAACAGTTCTTATGACAGATGCAGACGGAGCCAAAGGTATTACATATAATATAGGCACTTCTAATGTATCTTTAACAGCGGGTTCTTCTGCCAAGACTATTACATCTAGAATATATGTAAATGGAGTAGGATATAAATATACTGGTCTTGGAGAACTTCAAGGATATAAAGGAGTAGATGTGTATGTTCGTGAACCTTTAGGATTTACAATAGACCCTAGTACAATATTTGCAACTGACCCTAAGGACAGAGATATGAAGATATACGCAGATACAACTCCAATTATATCTTCAGTAGATGGTTCAAAAATATACGTTATTCATATGCCAAATACAGTACTCGGTCAATATATTAAATCCGGCAATACTTTAACCACTGCCGGTTCTGTAAATGTATCTGCAGATATTTCTGCAAATGTAACTACTCCAACTAGTAACATTTACGAAAATCAGGTATTTATGGTAAATGTCGATAATATGGAATCAGGTAAAATGGGGAAATATGGCGGAAATCCCTATGGCTTTTTTAGGACAGATGATTATAATATCCTAAGTAATAGTGCCACCCCAATGAACGAAAGACACCTTGGTGCACCTGTTATTAATTCAGGATTAATAAGTGTAATAGGTAATCCGGATATTAATGTAAGTACCTCTGCCAGTCATGGAACTTCTGATTTTGAAAATTATAATCCAAATGCAACTAATCCTGCTGATACTATTATAAATCTTTCTACCAGACAAGATGCTAATTATAAGGTAGAATTGTCAAATAATACAGGAGATGTATCTAGAGCCGGAAATACAGTAATTATACCAATTCCTAAAATTGATGAAGCTCCGGGAGAAGACTTTATACCAGCTTCATTTAATACAATTGATACTACCCCAGGTGTTACTAGAGATACTTATAAATTTAAGTGGAGTGCCAGTTTAAAAGATAGTGTAGAAAACATGCTAACGGCACAAGGTAAAAGATTATCTGATTACACTATTAAGTATTCTACAAGCTATACAAGTAATAAAGATGACACTTCATTTGTATCTTATGAGGATTTATTAAATGGAGCGACAGAAAGTGCAGATATAAAAGCCAAGTTAAGTACAGTAAGATCTGTTGAAGTTATTTATAAAAATGAACTTCCAAAAGACTACGAAGATAGTTTTTATATATCTTTATCTATGCCTCAAGGAAGTGCTGCAACAGAGGCACAAGGAAAGATTAACTTCTATTCATCAGCTGTTTATAGATATGCACCTAGTGTAACTGGTTTAACAACTAGTTTACCGGTAGCGCTTCGTGCAAATACAGGAATTATTTCAGGGCATGTATATAAAGACACTACAAGAAATTATACTTTAGATACAGCTACGGGTACTGATGAAGATACGGGCATGGCAAATGTAACAGTAAGAGCATTTGCAAAAGGTGCAAATATAGATACTGCCACTCCAGTTGATGTGGCAACAACCAATACAGATGGCTTCTACGAATTAGTTAACTTAGAAGGTGGCACAGAGTATGATATAGTATTCACTAATCCAAAAACAGTTAATACACCTATGGGATTTGTAACAGATTATACCTCTACTCATAAGACTATTAATGATGGTACTACTTGGAAAGTTGCTGATATAACCGCAAATGGTGATGGAAGTGGTAGTGTAAATGCCTTACTTCAAGAACCTTATAAAGTGGTTTTTGATACAACAGGTAATACCAGTGGGGCAGCAACGACCAATCCAAGTGTTACTACTCAATATATTTATAATGGCGAGAAAGCTACGTCTATTGCTGATTCAGCTAAACCATATAAAACCGGTCAGACATTTAAAGGTTGGTATTATGAAACAGGTGATGTAGGTACATATAGTGATAGTTGGACAAAATGGGTATTTGACACAGATGTGGTGGATGATACAGCAGTTACAAGTGATACAGATAGTAATGCTAACGTATTAACCCTAAGAGCCGGATATGCTTTAAATAATTATAGCGTTAAGTATAATATGAATGGTGGTTCATATAGTGGTAGCACTGTTACGCCTCCGGCAGACAATTCTGTAATATGGACAGGTAAAAATCTTGTATCAGCAGCTGCACAAACTGTAACTAAAGAAGGTTATAAATTAACTGGTTGGAAAGTTATTTCAGGTGGTAATAATACTTGGGGAGATACTTTAATTACAACAGGTACTACCGGAAATAATGGAACAACAGCATATAGTGCTGTTGCCGCTTCTGATACTTTAGGAACTAGCATTACTTTAGAGGCTCAGTGGGCAGCAGATGATGTAACTATATCTTATGATTTAGATGGTGGAGATACATCATTTGCACCAGCTACAGGAAGTGAAACAGGAACTTATGATGGAACTGTTACTAATCCCGGAACACCAACTAAAACAGGATATACCTTTGATAAATGGGTAAGCAAGAGTGCTGACCCAGATGTAGATTGGGTATTTGGCAACACAGGCACTAAACTTACAAAGGCAAATGGAGTTTCTATTAGCACAGCAAATGCAGGTAGTCTAACTCTTACTGCAACTTGGAAGTCAATTTATTATATAACCGGTCATGATTTTTCATTTGGAGTAAATCAATCTGCAAATAGTACAGATGATAATATTTTGGATAACAATGATTTAATCTATTACGGAAATTTAATTGGAAAAGATGTTACGAATGCTACATCGCCAGTAGGCAATCTAGAGCCAGATGAAACAGATTTTAATAGTTTAAAAGCTGCTATTGCAAATGGAAATGGAAGTTTAGGAGAGAAAATTTTAAAAATTAAAGATACCAGTAATAATACTGAAACGAGTATTACTGTTACTTTAAAGGAATATGGCAGTAAAGGAATTGATGGTATAGATTATATTTCTGGAAATGGTATTATCTTTGGTATAGATGAAGGTACATTGACTGATAAGGAGCTTCTATACAGAGCACAAGTTGATGCTAGATTGGAAGACGGCACAACAATTAGTAGAGCCGGTTTAACAGTCAAGCCTGAAGATATGGAAGCTTTAACAGAGGCTATAGAGACTGGAAGTCTTGGAACATTTAATGTGGATGTGTCTACAGAAAATGGAACAACAATAACTATTCCGGTAACTCTTAGAGCTCATGGCGGAAATATACTTCCACAATTTGACGAAACCAATCCAGATGTTCAAACGTCTAACGGTACTATAGCTGCAAATGATTTTATCTATAGAGAAAGTGCTAAATTAACAGTTGATATAGTTAAAGAGCTTTCAGAAGTAATTGCCAGAGATAGATTTGGAAATAACTATAAAACTTCTAATTTAAAAGTTGATGAAAATCAATTAAAAGCTATTAATGATAAGATATCTAAAAATATTGCCGGTACTTATCCGTTAACTTTCTTAACAGGTTATGGTGAAATGGTAGAGATTTCCGTTACTACTGTAAGTACACCTATTCAAAATTTAGGAAATGATACAATAACAGCAGGTGATTTTACTTATAATTTAAATGATAAGAAAGATATGCCTCTTACTAAATCATTTGCAAAAACACTAGCTAAAGTAAAAGCGTATGATAAAAATGGTAAGAAAATAGACTTATCAAAAATAAGCATTGATAGTAAAACTTGGAATAGTTTAATGAAAGCTTATAATAATAACAGAGTAGGAGATTATAAACTTACATTTAAAACTTCAACTGGAGAAAGTGTAACTATAGTTGCCACACTTTCTAAAACTAAAAATACAGGTGGTGGCGGCACTATTTACAAACATAAAGTTGTAAATAAAACTATTACAAATATTATTAATAGAGTTAAAACAGGTGATAGTGTTAATATCGTTCTTTGGATTATCATTGCAGCAGTGGCGCTTATAAGTGTGTTGGCTGTTATGAAGGTTAGGAAGAAGAGATAGGAAATTATATTGAATATATTTTTGGTTTGATAAGGCAAAATGTATAATATTAAAAGTAATTGAATGATTTTAGGTACTTTTATTTGATTGTATGTTATTAAAAGATATTCAATTAATAATTCAATAATTTAAGGTGTTTTATAAGAAACTGGTAATAATGTGCATAAAGCAGATTACTACCAGTTTTTTGTATCTTATTATATACAAAATAAAAGTTATATATAGAAATAAAGCTTTTCACTTATTCTTCACTATAAAGGTATTGCATAATAAAAATAAATATGGTATAAATAATCCTATAATAATTTATAAAAAATTAATAAAAGCGATAATTCAAAAATAAAAATTTAGACTTTAGCAAGGTGAAAGGATAATTATGAAGTACAGTAGCTATTATAATATGTTTAAAGGTAAGAGTAAAAGACTTATTAATTTTGGTGTAGCCATAATTTTAATTATGGTTATTGTTTTGCAAGGATTTGGTTTTTTAGAGCATAAATCTATTTCCTCTGAAAAATCAGGTCAAGTTTTATATAACCTTGAAAAGATAGAAGGAAAATACTTTTTGCAAAATGTTCAAGTTGGTCAAGAAGACGGGGTTACTTTTGATACTTTAAGTGTTATGAATATTGGAGATTTAAAATTTAATTATATTTTACCGGAGGATTGGGAGATAGAAAGTCATTATGGTGAAGATACAGATGCTGAAGTCATTAATTTTAGTTTCCCTGCAAATGATGGAGATGAAATTGTAAAGTTTTTATCTGATGAAGATACATATTTTAATTCTTTAAAAGATGATTTGGTGGTGAAT
>JAISGP010000092.1 GCA_031263035.1 Lachnospiraceae bacterium
ATCTCTAGTGGGTTTAATAGGGCAACCGAAAATGTAAATCAAGTATTAAATAATTTAACTGGATATGATGGAAGAAACATTATAAGTTTTAAACAACTTTTTAGTGATGTATTTAAAAGGCATGCTTCTAGAGATACAGAAAATTTAGAGGTTAGTGGAACATTTGTAACTAGAGAAAAGCAACTTCCTTGGAGACGACCATATATATTTGCAAGAGTATTCTTTCTGCTATTAATTACGTGTCTGGTTATGAGTGGATGTTATGCAATATTTGGGTATACTGCATCAAGATTATTACCAGGAATTATATTTACTGGGGCTTTAGCTATGCCGGCTACTTTAATGATTTTCTTTTGGGAAACAAATAAACCTAAAAATATTGGAATATTTCAGATATTAACAGTATTTTTCATAGGCGGTGCTATGTCTCTTTTCTTTACTTTTATATTAGATTCCATGTTTCCAAGCTTTTATGGAGGTTATGGATATGGTAATTCTTTCTTTATTGCATTGGGTACTGGAATAGTTGAGGAAACAGCAAAAGTAGTAGTAGTGTATTTAATTATAAGACGTTCAAGAAATACATGGATTCTTAATGGGTTACTAATTGGAGCTTGTGTAGGAGCCGGATTTGCAGTATTTGAAACTATGGGATATGCACTTGATGCTTTATCAGTAGGAGGAATTGCTTTAGCAAGAATATTATTTATTAGAGGTGTATTATCTGTTGGTGGTCATGTCATATGGACAGGAATTGCAGGAGCAGCACTTATGATAGTACAAGATACAGATGTATTAGATATTCATAAAATCGGGAAACCTGAATTTTTTGGACTTATGGCAATTCCAGTAACTCTTCATACACTATGGGATTTTGTGTGTTCCGTAGTGTCAAATCAAGGATTTCAATGGCTGTTTTTAGGATTAATAGTAGTTGTAGGTTGGATAGTTATTATCAAATTGATAAATAGTGGTCTTTTAGAATTTTCAGTAGGAAAAAGACCAAGATATAGTAAGCAAAATCAGGGATATTATAGTCAACAGAACAATATGCAAGGAAGAAATAACCATAATTATAACGTTAGAGAGAATAATGCACCAAATTTTAATAATAATGGAAACAATAGAAGATATTAATTAGTTGAGTAGCTATACTATGAAAAGTAAAATCTTAATATTTTATAATACTAAAACTATATTATAGCATTAATAAAAAAGAAATAATATTGATGATGAGCGAGGTAAAGTATGATTTGTAAAGTTTGTAGTAGTCAGATACCAGATAATGTGGGAGTATGTCCAGTATGTGGTACAAGAATAAGAAACCATAATATAGAACATACAAATTATAACAGAAGAATAAATCAAAATTCTAGTTATAATCAAAGAATGAATTATAATCCAGTCGGCAATAGTATTCAACGTAATTACAGAAAACAAGAGAGGGATATTAATGGATTAGATAAGAAAAAAAGTATATGATTTTTGGAATTGGTGGAGGAGTTGTACTTTTATTGTTAATTGTTTTAATTTCAGTCTTTGCTTTACATGGTGGTAATCATTTTCTTAATGGAACCTATTATGCAGTTGATCAGGATGATCTTATATGGACATTTACTGGAAATAATCAGTTTGAAAGAGATTTGGAAGGGGTTGGAACTATACATGGAACATATGAGCTAATAGATTATGGGGAAGGTGAATATTCTCTTAATATTACATATAAACGTGGTAATTCAACTAAAAATGATAAATTATCACTAACTAAAATTGACAATACAATTTATATTGATGGAATACAGATGACTCAGAAAAGGCGTGTCATTAATTAATATTTAAGTAAAGATGATAATTATATGATGTGATTTAGGAAAATTGCTTATACTATGTCAAGTAGATTTAGTATAAAGAAAAAGGATGAGTAGTATGATTTGTAAAGTTTGTGGAAAAGAAATCCCAAATAATGCTCTAAGATGCCCATATTGTGGAGCAATTGTTGGAGTTAACCCTAGTACTAATAATTATAGTAGAAATAATAATGGAAATAGAGCTTATAATGGAAATAACCTAAATAAATTCAATGGGAATGATAATGCTAGATATAATTCAAATAACAGATTAGGCAATGGTAGACAAAATAATAGTTATAATAATCGCTATGCTAATTATAGTAATAATTTTCAATCAGCTGTTAATTCAAGAAATATAAGGAATAATGGACCTTATGGTCAGAATATCAAAAAGATTGATAAGAAACAACAGTATATTATATGGGGAGTTGTAGGTGGAATCGTTTTATTGTTGTTAATTATTATGATTGCTGTAATTGCTAGTAGACATCATACTTCAGTTCAGGAGGGTTCAATTGGTTCTTCAGATATGCGTATAGAGGCACAAAAACTAAAATTACAAAAAGCAATAGATAAAATGCCTAGCGAAGAAGAGATTAGTACTTGTATTAATGAAGCACAAAAATATCAAGTTAAAGATGATCAAGAAGAGAATCAATTAAATACAAAATGGGTTATTTTAAGCAGAGATGGATTGAGTGACATTCAAGAGGATTCCTCGAAATTAAATAGTATGATAGAGGAAAGACCAGCATATTTTGATGTTGATTCAATGAATTATAACGAATTAAAATCTGCAATTAAGAATGTAAATAGTTGGACCTCAAAATGCAAAAAATGTATAGATAATATAAATGAAGAAATAAAAGCTGTACGTGATAAATATGCCATTAAAAAGACTGTAGAGTTTGATGTTAAAAATTATGGTAAATATGAAGTAAGTTATGATGTTATGAATTTTTGGTCTGAACAAAAACATATAGATGAAGGTGGAGGTGAATCAAGCGAAGAACATATTAGCTTGAAAAATACTATTGTTGGTAATATTACTGTTTTGAGGAAAACGGATAATACAAATCCAGTAAATTTGAAATTATATACAGTTATGCCCCAACCAAAAGGATATGAATATAGTTGGAACCATGGAATAACAATGTCATTATCTGAAGAATGGACTCAGTCATTTTATCCTTTTGACACACAAGCATTAGGATATTATATTTATGATCCAGAAGTTGGAGTGTATAAAAAAATATATGCTGATGTTAACACTAAAAATCTTATGATAAGTAGTGAATTAGATGCTGATAATGGTTTGTCAGGAAGTGAAGCAGGCGTAGGAGCTGCTAATGCAGGAGAGACATATTCAATTCCACTAAATGAATCAATCAATGAATTATCAGATGTAAAAAAGGATAACGTAAATAAAATAGCAAACTCTAAGCTTTATATTACTATTGATGATGGAAATTCAACTATTTTAGTAGATGATTAAATATAAAAAAGCATTTTTTATATTTAAAATGGAAATTATAACGTAGGACCAATATTCAAGTAGCGTATATTATACATATTTGATTAATGGAGGCACATTTACAATAGCTGGAACTGGATGTATAAGGAAATAAGCTTAAATACAAATTTTGGAGGATAAGAGTATGAATAAGACTTACAAAAAGCTTGTATTATTTTTATTTGTAATAATATCTTTTGTATTATTATTGCCTCATAAAACATATGGAAAAGATTCTGCAAAAAAACCAGTTGATTTAGTTTTTGTAATTGATTCAACTGGTTCTATGGAAGATAACATAGAAAATGTGCGAAATAATTTGGCAGATTTTATGGATGTAATTGAAAGCGAAGGAATAGATTTACACATAGGGTTTATAGAATATAAAGATAGAATAGATGATGGTGATGAATATGGTTCACCTAAAATTTTAAGTGGTGGAAATATTAAAGAGGATGAAAAGCCAATACCATGGTGTACTACATCAAATGAAGGCAAAGAAAAACTTAATGAAATTATAAATAATGTAGGTGGTGGAGGAGATGATCCTGAAACAGTATTTGATGCTGTTGTATATCTAACGGAAGATTATATGGATTGGAGAGATAATGCAACTCGTTTTGCTGTTGTTTTAACTGATGCCAGTTATAAAATTGATACAAAATTTGCATCTTTATACAGTAACATAGATAATGTGGTTTCAGATTTAACAGCACGTTCTGAAAGAAAGATAACAATTTCAGTTGTTACTAGTGAGGACTACAAATCAGGTTCGGATGGTTATGAAAAACTTTATTCTTCAACAGGAGGAATATGGGCAGATATCAATAGCTCTGACTTTTCGAAAGAATTGTTAAATTTAGCAGATACTTTAACAACGTTAGTTGATAGTGATGGTGATTGTTTACCAGACGAATGGGAAAAGAATGGGGTAGATGTTGAAAACGGAGCAGGGGAAAAAGTGCATATACCACTTAATAAAATGGGAGCAGATGTAAATATAAGGGATATTTTTGTAGAATGTGATTGGATGGTAAGACCAGAAAGTGGCTTTTGGTTTAATCATAAAGAAAAAGTAAGTTTTAACCCTAATGATTTATGGGATGGTTCTATGAAAGTTGTATATGATAGTTTTAAGAAACATAAAATTAATATCCATATTGATGCAGGACCGGATTCTATAGATTATGTTACTGGTAAAAAATGGAGTGACTATCCTGAAAATGGTGGCGATAAAAAAGGTGGATCTGGTGCTTCTAATATAGAATATAAACCAGAAATTAATGTAACAAACAATAATTATGATGAATGGACTAATCTCATTAATAAGAATTTTGGAAAAAGTAGACAAAGAATATTTAGATATTGTATTTTTGCTGATTCATATACAAATGAGAATGGTAGTGGAAGTAGTGGATTAACAATAAATACTCCAAGTCAGTGTTTTATTGTAACATTGGGTGGATATTATGGTAAGAATTTTAGTACAATAACAGAGAATGCTGTAGCAGGAACATTTATGCATGAATTAGGACATTCCTTAGGATTGAAACACGGTGGATGTGATGATTTAAATGGGAAACCTAATTATTTAAGTATCATGAATTATAATTATCAAATGACTGGTTTGCTTGGAACTAACTCCATAGATTATTCTAATTATAAATTAGATGATTTAAATACATCGGCATTGTCTGAAGGTAGAGGATTAGATAATCCAGAAAAAGAGGCACTAACTAAAGGAACTGGTTTGAGAGCAAGGTGGTATTGGGATAATTGTACAAAAGATAAAAAGTATGAATTTCCTAAAAGTATTGCTAATGAGCCAATAGATTGGAATCAAGATATAGACACTGATGATGAAAATGTGAGTGTTAGGTTTTGTGATGCTGAAGGAAAAGAAATTACTGATGAAGATAAGGAAGGGAAATTAATTGAGTATCCAATATTAAAAGGGTTTAATGATTGGGACAATTTAAAGTTTACTGGCGGAACTATTGGAGCAGGAGAGAGTGCTAAATTAAATTTGGATATATCAGAAAAACCTCAAAGAGAATTAACATATGATCAAGCTAAAAAGTTATGTTTGTTAGGTAATCCAGGTACTGGCACAATATCTATTCCTGAGCAAGAGATATTTTTAGCAAACAGAAGTGGACAGAAACTATATTTAAATATCAATAATTTGGGAGATGTTGATTCAAAATTTTCAATTTCAATTTCTTCAAAATTATTAAAGGTTGGATTTAAGAAGACAATAAATGTTTCAGCAGCTACATCTGATGGTGCAGGCGTTCAAATGATAGAATTACCAGTTGTTTCTAGTCCGCAAAAGGGAACATACACTATAAAATGTATTTTAAAAAGTAAAGAACATGATGATTTTGTTAAGGAGTATAAAGTTAATGTTATTGAATCAACAAAAGAGCAAATTGCTCAAATAAAAAAAGCAATAAAAGATGGAACATTAACAGATAATTCTGAAAGTAATCAAAATAGGATTATATTGAATAAAGTTATAAATCAATATAAAGGGACTTTAGATAAGAAACCACAAAAAAAGGCAACAAAAGTAACACATTATAATAAAGTTATTAAAAAGTCAAACAATGATATTGTGATTGTTTTATTGCTTTTACTTTTCCTATTTGCTGGCGTTAGTGTAACGGTAGTTGCTGTGGTTGAATGGAAGAAAAATGGTAAATAATTTATATTTTTAGATAATTAATTAAAACAGTCATTTAGTTACTTTGATTAATAGTTGAGTTTTGAGGTAGTTTTTTATTTTTTATCTAATATGTGAGGAGGAAATTAATGAAGCTAGATATTTTTAGAAAAAGATTATTTAAAGCATTAGCATTAGTATTAAGTGCTGGTGTACTTTTTACATCAATATCATTACCAAAAGTAGAAGCAAGTATACGAAAACCAAGCACAACAAAGATAACCAAAGTAAGCGTAAATAGAAATGGTTCAAAACCTGTAGTAACAGTAAAGTGGAATAAGGTTAAAGGAGCAACAGGTTATTATCTTGGTAATAGAAGTGCTGTTAAGCATTGGAAATATATAGGATTAGTAAAATATACTAAAAAGAATCTGAAGAAGTATACTAAAGCTGGAAAGTACAAAGTAGTTAAGTATAAGAAAAATGGTGTTAAGAGATTTAAAGTATATAGAAAACAATACATTTATAAAGCATTAAAGAAATGCTATAAAGGGACATCAGCAAGTGTTTATGGAAAATATAATAAAAACTACTATATGATAGTAAGGGTATATAATGGCAAATATGGAAATTGGTCGAAAGCAGTAAAGGTCCATACTGGAAAACCTATACCACATGATAAAACATGGGCAATTAATAAAGTTAAAGCTTTTTTACAAAAAGATAAATATTGGCACTACAAAGCTGGTAAAGATAAGTTTAGTGTTCAAAATGCAATTATACTAGATTCAATGCACGTAAAAATTAACTCAGATTCTATATTTTACCCAAGTCAATACTCATTAGTGAGTCCTATTTCTGGGAAACGAGGTTCTACATGTTGGTATGTGTGGATAAATAAGGGGGTTGTTGAGGATGGAGCTGAAATTACAAACTCTGTTGTAGTAAATAAAATCACTGGAAAAGTAGTGTGGGTAAATGCCCATTAGATATATCGTATTAGAATAAAGATATTAGGAGAGTAACATATGTATTGTAAAAACTGTGGTACACAATTGCCGGATGAAGCGAAATTCTGTAACCTGTGTGGAACAAAGCAAGATGTAGAAATGCATAATCAAGAAGTTAATGATGAGACTAGGAGTGCTAGTAATAATATTTCTTATTCTTTAAGATGTCAGATTTGTGGAAAAGAGTATTCTTCAACCGATGAAATTTGTCAAAGAAATTATAGTGAAGGTGAATATATTTGCAATGAATGTGATGCTCATGTGGAAGCTCTTGTTAACGAAAGAGATAGTTCAAAGGCACAAGAAAAAGCTATTT
>JAISGP010000131.1 GCA_031263035.1 Lachnospiraceae bacterium
ATTCTATAATGGCAGGTTTGGATCAGGTTATAGATTACATTAAGAACCTTCATTTTACTTATGAAGATGTAGATTATTTAAGAAGTTTAGGAATATTCAAAGATGATTTTCTTCATTATCTAAGTGGTTTTCATTTTTCAGGAGATATTTATGCTATCCCAGAAGGAACAGTTATATTTCCTAAAGAGCCATTATTAAAGGTTATTGCACCAATTATGGAAGCACAGCTTGTTGAAACTACTATATTAAACTTAATTAATCATCAAAGTCTTATTGCTACGAAAACTTCCAGAATTGTATTTGCGGCAAATGGCAGAGGAATTATGGAATTTGGACTTCGTAGGGCCCAAGGCCCGGATGCAGGACTTTATGGTGCCAGAGCAGCTATGATTGGAGGATGTGTTGGAACCTCTAATGTTCTTGCCGGAAAGCTTTTCGATGTACCGGTTATGGGAACCCATGCCCATAGTTGGATTATGAGTTTTAAGAATGAATATGATGCTTTTATGGCATATGCAAATATGTATCCAGAAAATTGTACACTTCTAGTGGATACCTATAATACTTTAAAATCTGGAGTTCCAAATGCTATTAAAGTATTTAAAGACTATATGGCAACAGGTAAGAAGTTTAAGAAGTATGGTATAAGACTGGATTCTGGGGACTTATCTTATTTGTCTAAGGAAGCGAGAAAGATGCTTGATGCAGCAGGTTTCAAGGATGCCACAATTACAGCTTCTAATGATTTAGATGAGTATCTTTTAAATGATTTAATTATTCAAGATTCTGCTATTGATAGTTTCGGAGTTGGAACTAATCTAATAACAGCTAAGGATAATCCATCATTTGGTGGGGTATATAAACTTGCTGCTATTGAAGATGAAGATGGCAATTTCATACCTAAGATTAAGGTATCTGAAAATACAGAAAAGATTACTAATCCGGGCAATAAGACTATTTATCGTGTTTATGAAAAGGCTTCTGGAAAGATAAAAGCAGACTTGATTACATTTGCAGATGAAGAATATGATGAAAATGAAGATTTGCTACTCTTTAGTCCTTCTGAAACATGGAAAAAGACCTTGCTAAAAGGTGGAGAATATAGACTTAGAGAAATATTAGTGCCTATCTTTAAAATGGGTGAGTGTGTATACAATTCACCAAGTGTAAAAGAGATTGCAAAGTATTGTCAGAAAGAAAAACATACATTGTGGGATGAAACTAAGAGACTATTTTATCCTCATAAAGTATATGTGGATTTATCTGAGAAATTATATGATGTTAAGCAAGAATTACTTGATAATAATAAGGCTATTTAATTAAGTAGAGATTGTATTAGTGAAAGGAATGACATATGAATATTATTGTATTAGCTGGTGGACTTAGTCCCGAACGAGATGTAAGTTTAACTTCAGGAAAGGCAATAGCAGAAGCATTATTATCCCTTGGACACAATGCATATCTTCTTGATGTATATTTAGGTTTGGATGATAAGAATTTAGATTTAACTACTTTGTCTCTTGAAGAATTTATGAAATCAGATAATTATGGTTTGCACATAGCTAAAGGTATCAGTAGAAAAGAGCCAGATTTAGATGAAATTGCGAAAAGCAGAAAATATCAGACAGAAAGTTATTTTGGAAAAGATGTACTTAAGCTTTGCCAGATGGCAGATATAACTTTTATGGCACTTCATGGTTCTGTTGGGGAAAATGGTAAAATTCAAAGTGCTTTTGATTTACTTGGCATTAAGTATACAGGTCCAAGTCCTCTTGGCTGTTCAATTTCTATGGACAAGGTTATGACTAAAAAGGTATTTGCAATGTCAGGAGTTTCTACACCACAGGGAAGTTCTATTTATTTTGACGAAAAGGATAAAACATTAGAAGAATTAGGAGTTAAACTTCCTGTAGTTGTTAAACCAAATGACGGTGGTTCAAGTATTGGAGTATACATTTGTCATACAGAGGAAGACTATAAAAAAGCTATTTTGGAAAGCTTTAGTGCAAATAAAAAAGCTCAACTTATTATTGAGCCATTTACTAAAGGTAGAGAATATGCCGCTGCTGTATTTGCAGGAAAGGCACTTCCATTAGTAGAAATAATTCCTACAGATGAGTTTTTTAATTATGAAGATAAGTACCAACCAGGTGCTTCCAGTGAAATCTGTCCTCCTGTTTCAATTGATGATAAGAAACAGCGAGAGATTATGGATTCTGTTGAGACAGCTTTTAAGGCTTTAGAGATGGATGTTTATGGGCGAGCAGATTATATAGTTGATGATGTTACCGGTGAGTTTTATTGTTTTGAGATGAACCCTCTTCCAGGTATGACACCAGCCTCTCTTCTTCCTAAGGCAGGAAAAGCAGCAGGCATGACTTTCCCAGAATTATGCCAGAATATAATTGATGAAAGCATTCGAGTGAGATACTCAAAATGATTAAAAGTAAGTAGTAAAAAAAGATTTTATAAAGGGTAGTGGATGAAAAATTTAAGTTTTAGAAATATTACAAAAGTATGTGATGGTGAATATAGAGGAGATGAGAAACTTCTAGATGTTGAGGTAAGTGCAGTTGTTATTGATAATAGAGAAGTTACAGAAGGCTCTCTCTTTGTTGCTATAGATGGTAGAAATGTAAATGCCCATAAATTTATTCCGGATGCAGTAAAAAGAGGAGCTTCTTTGATTGTATCTCAGGAAGATTTGGGAGAACCAGATTTTCCATATATACTTGTAAAAGATAGTGGACAAGGACTTCTTGATATTGCTAAATTATACAGAGATTCTTTAGATATTAAGGTAGTTGGCATTACCGGAAGTGTGGGAAAGACTAGCACTAAAGAAGCAATTGCTACAGTTCTATCTGAACAGTTTAAGGTTCATAAAACCATTGGTAATTTCAATAACGAATGGGGACTTCCTTTAACTATATTTGCAATGCCGGAAGATACAGAGATTGCAATATTAGAGATGGGGGTAAATCATTTTGGTGAGATGAGACGACTATCTCAGGTGGCATCTCCGGATATTTGTGTGATAACCAATATTGGAACATCTCATCTTGAATTTTTTAAAACTCGTGAAGGGATTTTAAAGGAAAAGTCTCAGATGATAGAGGACATGAAAGATGGTGGGCATATTCTTTTAAATGGAGATGATGACCTTCTTAGAACAATACCACCTCATAATGGCATATGTCCTTTATATTTTGGAACTAATAAGGAAGATCATTTTTATGTTGATGAAATAAAAAGCTTAGGGCTAAATGGTACTCATTGCCATATACATATGCCGAATTTTAAGGATTTTGAAGTAACTGTTCCTATTCCTGGGGAGCATTTTGTAATGAATGCTTTATGTGCTTCTGCTTGTGGTTGTATCTTCTGGATGAGAAGAGAGAAGATTAAGGCTGGTATTGAAAAGCTAAAAGGAGTAACCGGAAGAAACAATATAATTAAAACAGAGAGATACACTGTTTTAGATGATTGTTATAATGCAAGTCCTACTTCTATGATGGCTTCGCTAGATGTTATGAAAGAAACATCGGGACGAAAAGTTGCAATCCTTGGTGATATGGGAGAACTTGGAGAGAATTCTGTAGTATTTACTAAAGAAGTAGGGGAATATGCAAGAGATAATGGAATTGATGTTATAATTGCAATTGGAAATTTGGCTAAGAATTATATAGATACTTCTTCAGATGTAGAACAATACTTATTTGATGATAAAGAAAGTTTTTATCTAAAGGCAGGAGATATTTTACAGAATAAAGATAATATTATGATTAAAGCATCTCATGGAGCTCATTTTGAAGAAATAGTGGATTATCTGGTAAAGCTATAGAAGATTTCTATTTTTGAAAACAAATTATAGAATATAGTAAGAAATGAAAATGTATTTCTAAAAAACTATTTTGTTTCTTTTTTAAGAGGTATTAAATAAAATATAATTAGAGAAATGGTTATATAAAATATTTGCAAGAAAGAGGAAAATATATGAGCAATAAAAAGCCCACATGGAGAGGAAATTCTACTGTGAATAAGAGCAGTAATGTAGCTAAACCAGTAGAACCGAAGACCGTAAGAATTGGTTTTTCAATAAGAGAGAATAAAATAACTTGGTTTTTAGGAACAGTTGTAGCGATAGTACTTTTAGCTGCAATACAATTTGCAACACCCTATTTAGATAGCCAAATTATTACGGGAGCTATGATTGATGCTGTTTTGATATTAACAGTTATGACAATAGGGTTACCTAGTGGTTGTATAGTGGCTTTAGTTTCTCCTATATTTGCTAAGTTACTTGGAGCTATAGTATTTTGGCAGATTGTTCCTTTTGTTATGATTGCAAATGTTATCTTTGTAGCCATATGGTTTTTTGAAGGGAATTTTATGAAAGCCAAGATGATGACAAGATTTATAGTGGCAGCAGTAGTTGCAGCTATTGTAAAATTTATTATTCTTCATTTGAGCATAGGAAAGTATGCAGTGCCAACACTTCTTAAATTATCAAAAACACAGAGTGAAGCTATTACTAATACCTTTTCATTGCCTCAACTTTTGATGGCATTAGTTGGAGGAGTTATAGCATGTATTTTAATTCCAATTCTTAGAGACGCTATGAGAAATCTTAATAGATAATAGGCAAAACGAGGGAAGAAATGATAAGAAAATTAAGCGAAATCAAAATCACAGAAACAGATCAGTATCTTTTTGGACAGGGAACTAATTACGAAATATACAAAAAGATGGGAGCTCATATTGTAACTGATGGGGAAAAGACTGGAGTGTATTTTTCTCTTTGGGCACCCAAGGCTGTGGCAGTTTCTGTTGTTGGAGATTTTAATGGTTGGGATATAGATGCCAATTACATGGATAAAATTGGAGATATAGGAATTTGGGATATTTTTATTCCAGATGTTAAAGAGGGAGACCTTTATAAGTTTTGTATAAAAACTCTTATGGGAACTTTACTATATAAAGCAGATCCTTATGGCAATTATTCTGAAGAAAGACCTGGCACAGCCTCTAAAGTTACGGATTTAAGTGATATAAAGTGGACAGATAAGGAATATATGGAGAAGGTGAAAAATTTAGACCATTCTACATCTCCTATTTCTGTTTACGAAGTCCATATTGGTTCTTGGAGAACTAAGAATGGTTATTATTCAGATAAAGTTTTAAAAGAAGAATTTGGAATAGATAAAGAAGAATTATCATCTATTGGAGACTTTTATAATTATCGTAGATTTGCAGTTGAAATTTGCGAATATGTTAAAGAAATGGGATATACTCACATAGAATTAATGGGAATTGCGGAATATCCTTTTGATGGTTCTTGGGGATATCAAGTTACAGGGTATTATGCTCCAACTAGTAGATATGGTAATCCTAAAGATTTTGCATGGATGATAAATTATCTTCATGAAAATAATATTGGAGTAATTTTAGATTGGGTTCCTGCTCATTTTCCACGAGATTCTCATGGACTTGCTGACTTTGACGGAACGCCTACATACGAATATGCAGATCCTAAAAAGGGCGAGCATCCTGATTGGGGAACCAAGATATTTGATTATGGTAAAAATGAAGTAAGAAACTTTTTAATTGCTAATGCAATTTTTTGGATTAAAGATTTTCATATTGATGGCTTAAGGGTAGATGCAGTTGCCTCTATGTTATATCTTGATTATGGTAAAGAAGATGGTCAGTGGATTGCAAATGAATACGGTGGTAATGAAAATCTTGAAGCTATAGAATTATTTAAGCATTTAAATTCAATTATTAGAAAAAATGAGCCTCAAGCAATTATGATTGCAGAGGAAAGTACAGCTTGGCCAAAAGTTACAGACTCTCCTGATGATGGTGGATTAGGTTTTCATTTTAAATGGAATATGGGTTGGATGCACGATTTTACTGAATATATGAAGTTGGATCCTTTATTTAGAAAAGGTGCTCATTATATGATGACATTTGCAATGAGTTATGCAAATAGTGAGCATTATATATTGGTTCTTTCTCATGATGAAGTAGTACATCTTAAACGTTCAATGCTTATGAAAATGCCTGGGGATGTTGATGAAAGATTTGCAAATCTTAAAGTTGCCTATGCTTTTATGATGGGGCATGTAGGTAAAAAGCTCTTATTTATGGGGCAAGATTTTGGCGAAGATAGAGAATGGTCTGAAGAAAGAGAGCTGGATTGGGCATCTATAGAAGATGATAATTTTAAAAATATGAAGTCATGGAGTAGTGAATTACTTAAATTGTATCGTGATAATCCAGCTATGTATCAGTGCGATAAGGGATTTGAAGGCTTTGAATGGCTTGATGCAGATGATAAGGATAATTCGGTATATACCTTTATTCGCTTCGACAAAAAGAAACAAAAACATTTACTTTTTGTTATGAATTTTACTCCTTTACCTAGAAAAGATTATAAAATCGGTGTTCATGAAAAAGGTGAATATAAGCTTTTGTTGTCTAGCGAAGAGAAAAGATTTGGAGGTACAGGTGAAGGAATAGAAAAGAGCTTTCAGTCAAAGAATGAACCATATTATGGTAGAGAGTATTCAATTAAACTTGATATTCCAAGTTATGGTGCTTTAATTTATGAGTATGATGTTATAAAAGAAGATAAATAAAGTTTTGAGTAGTGGAAATATTCTGCTACTCTTTTTAGAAGGGTTTATTTTTATAGGAGGGAGCTATGGAAAAAGATTATTTGCAAAACGATATTGTAAAAAAACTGCAGAGCCAGGAAGATTTCATGTGGGTTAATCCTAAGCTGGATAAATTTGCAAATGTAAAAGAGAAACTACCTGTATCAATGAAAGATATTGAAGAGGCAAGTGAAAGGCTAAAAAGATTTGCACCATTTATTATGAAAGTCTTTCCTGAAACTGTTGCTTCAAAAGGGGTGATAGAATCACCAATTCTTAAGGCTTCTAAGATGCAAGAGGAGTTAGAGAAAGAATATAATTTCAAAATGAGTGGAAATCTTTTTGTTAAACTTGATAGTGAACTTGCTGTTGCCGGTTCCATTAAAGCTCGTGGAGGAATATATGAAGTTCTAAAACATGCTGAGGATTTAGCTATAAAAGAAGGATTATTAAATATAGAAGATGATTATTCAATTATGGCAACTGATAGATTTAGAAAATTCTTTTCAAATTATACAATTCAAGTTGGATCAACAGGAAATCTTGGATTAAGTATTGGAATAGCCAGTGCTACAATTGGTTTTAAGGTAATAGTACATATGTCTAGCGATGCAAGACAGTGGAAAAAGGATTTGTTAAGAAGCAAAGGTGCAACTGTTATAGAATATGCAGATGATTACAGTAAAGCAGTTAGTGAAGGCAGAAAAGAAAGTGATGCAAATCCTAAAAGCTATTTCATTGATGATGAAAATTCAGTAACTTTATTTTTAGGATATGCTGTTGCAGCGCTCCGTTTAAAGGAGCAATTTAAGGATGAACTTATAGAGGTTGATGAAGATAATCCTCTTTTTGTTTATATACCTTGTGGAGTTGGAGGAGCACCGGGAGGAATTACTTTCGGTTTAAAAGAAGTTTTTGGAGACAATGTTCATGTATTTTTTGTAGAACCCACAGGTGCACCTTGTATGGTACTTGGTATGGCAACTGGATTACATAATAAAATATCAGTAAAAGATATTGGTATCTCCGGGGAAACAGAGGCAGACGGTTTGGCTGTTGGACGCCCATCAGGATTTGTAGGGAAAACTATTGAGCCTATGCTAAGCGGAGAATTTATAATGAAGGATAAACGATTATTTGATTATATGAGATTACTTATAGGATCAGAAGAAACATTTATTGAACCTTCCGCAGCAGCATGTTTTGAAGGACCGGTTAGATTGGAAGAATATAAAGAAGGCGGGGGATATATTAAGGCACATAATCTTGAAGAGAAAATGAAAAATGTAACTCACCTTTCTTGGGCAACTGGAGGAAGGCTTGTACCGGAAGAAGAGAGAAAGGTGTATATTGAAACTTTTTTATAATTTCCATTGGATTTATTATATGGTATAATTATAAAAGAAAAACAATTTTAAAAGGAGGGATTGCTATGGATTTTAATGGACCATATTACTATTATTGTACAATTAATGATGATATAGTTGTTACGATTAATGAAGATCTAGTAGTTCACATTGAAAAACCAGATGAAAAGTATATTTTTAAAACCACTGAAATTGATGCAAAAACTCAAGAATTAAAGTATAATCTAGGATTTAATGACGTTGAGATACAATATTTTTCTAAATTTATAAAAAATAATTTTCCTTTACTTGTTGAAACAGTTAATGATAGAGGGATAGCGTAATGCCAGCATTATACAAGTTTTTAGGATATAGTATTTATTTTTATTCAAATGAGAATGATGAACCAATTCACGTACATATTTCTAAAGGAAAACCTTCTTTAAATAGTACTAAAATTTGGTTGCTTAAAAATGGTGGAGTAAAACTAGCAAATAATAAATCCAAGTTATCAGTTAGAGAATTAAATAAAATGTATTCTTTTATTATAATGAACTATGAAGAAATATGTAATGAATGGAAGCAGTTTTATGGCTTCATAAAATATAATGATTAGAACAAAGGTAGGAAGAAAAAATGAGTAAAAAAGTAGTAGTAGCACTTGGACATAGAGCCCTTGGAACCACACTTCCAGAACAGAAAAAGGCTGTATTTAAAAGTTCAAAGTGTATAGGAGATTTAGTAGAAGCTGGGTACAGAGTTGCAATTACTCATAGTAATGCACCTCAAGTTGGAATGATACATACAGCTATGAATGAATTTGGAAAGGCCCATCAGGATTATACAGCAGCTCCTATGTCAGTGTGTTCTGCTATGAGTCAAGGTTATATTGGATATGATTTGCAAAATGCAATAAGAGAAGAACTTGTAAAACGTGGATTATACAGAACTGTTTCTACAGTTCTTACTCAGGTAATTGTGGATCCTTATGATGAAAGTTTCTATACTCCAACTAAAGTTCTTGGTAGATATATGACTGCTGAAGAGGCAGAATTAGAAAAGAAAAAGGGAAATTACGTTGTAGAGGAGCCAGGTAAAGGATATAGAAGAGTTATCTCTTCTCCAAAACCAGAGGCTATTGTAGAAATAGATGCAGTTAAAGCACTTTTAGATGCAGATCAAGTTGTAATTGCAGCAGGTGGAGGTGGAATTCCAGTGCTAAACCAAAATGATCACCTTCAAGGTGCAAGTGCAGTTATAGAAAAAGATTTAATTGCAGGACTTATGGCTAAAGATATAGATGCAGACCTTTTAATAATACTTACAAGTGTGGATAAGGTGCTTATTAATCGTGGTAGAGAAGATGAAAGCCAGTTATCTGAAATAAATCTTGAGGAAGCTAAGAAGTATATGTCAGAAGGACATTTTGGTGAATACAATATGCTTCCTAAATTTGAAGCTGCGGTATCATTTTTAGAAGAAAAGCCGGGTAGAAAAGTTATAATTACTTCATTTGAAAAGTTAAATGATGCTTTAAGAGGTGAAGATGGAACAATTATAACTAAGTAATATAGATATATTTAGGAAGAAAAACTTAAACATAAGATAAGAGTAAAAAGGTACAACCTAGGAAAATATACAAATTATTTTAGAATAGTTTTTGTAACAGGTTGTATCTAAGTGAAAGAAATTATTATAACATTGAAAAAGACTTTATGAAATCAAATTTCATAAAGTCTTTTTAGTATGGATTTTTTAAAATCTTTGATTAGATATATTCACAATCTAATTAATCAACTGGAGTAAAAGCAGATTTGTCTGCTCCACAAAGTGGGCAAGTCCAATCATCTGGAAGTTCTTCAAAAGCTGTTCCTGCTGGATAACCATTATCTGGATCTCCTATTGCTGGATCATAAATATAACCACATGGACATTCATATTTTTTCATAATTAAATTCCTCACTTTCGGTTTGTTTTAAGAAACTTTTTGAGAAAATGTTACCTTTGAAATGTATTCTAACAATCTCAGAATGTTTCTTTCTTTTAAGTTCATTTTATTATAAGGTGATGTAAAACGTTAGTGTTTTCATAAAGACTTCACGTAAATAAATAATTATATTTTTATAAAAATATTTGCTTACTGTTTAGTTTTACAGTGCTAAAAGGAAATCAAATTGTCTAATTATAGAATTATGTTTTTATAGTAGATTAAAAATATAGATCAAACTTTTTTTCGCAGAAAAGGCAGCCATTCAAATGATGGGATGGTTGTCTTTTATAGTATATTAAGAGTATAATATTGATAGTTTTCATTTGCCACTTTAAAGCGATAAAGAATTGTGCTATAATAGCTAAGCTTAAATAGTTGACAAAACTGTATTATTTAGGTATACTAATGGCTTATATTTATAAAATTACTAAAATTCAGATATGAGTTATAACTTTGAAGGGAAGAGATTATGGAAAAAAGAGAACAACTTTCATCAAGATTAGGGTTTATATTAATTTCAGCAGGTTGTGCCATTGGACTGGGAAATGTATGGAGATTTCCATATATTACCGGACAATATGGTGGTGGTGCCTTTGTTTTAATGTATATATTCTTCTTAATTATAATGGGAGTTCCTATTATGGTTATGGAATTAGCAGTTGGACGTGCAAGTCAAAGAAGTGCTGCTCTTTCATTTAATATACTTGAACCTAAAGGTAGCAAGTGGCATTATTTTAGATACTTTGCAATTGCGGGTAATTTTCTTTTAATGATGTTTTATACTACTATTGCAGGTTGGATGTTAGCATATTTTTATAAAACTGCTACCGGTAAATTTGAAGGTTTAGATGCTAAAGGAATTACAAATGCTTTTGGAGCACTTACATCGAATAGAGATGAAATGATTTTCTGGATGATACTTATTTGTGTTATTGCTTTGGTTGTTTGTGCTTTTGGACTTCAAAAAGGCGTTGAAAATGTTACTAAATTTATGATGTCTGGATTATTCGTTATTATGCTTATTTTAGTAGTTAGAGCAGTAACCCTTCCAGGTGCTGTAGAGGGACTTAAGTTTTATCTTACTCCTAATTTTACAAAACTAGGTGGTAAACACTTAGGTGACGCAGTTTTTGCTGCAATGGGTCAAGCTTTCTTTACACTTAGTATTGGTATTGGTTCAATTGCTATCTTTGGTAGCTTTATTGGTAAAGAAAGAAGCTTAACCGGAGAAGCTATAACAATTACAGGACTTGATACAATTGTTGCTATAGTTTCAGGGCTAATTATTTTCCCATCAACATTTGCATTTAATATTAATCCGGGAGAAGGTCCGGGACTTGTATTTGTTACATTACCAAATGTATTTTCAGCTATGCCTTTAGGAAGATTTTTTGGAAGTCTTTTCTTCTTATTTATGACATTTGCAGCCTTATCAACAGTTTTAGCTGTTTTCCAAAATATCATTACCTATTCAAGAGAGTTATGGGGATGGGAACTTAAAAAATCTGTCCTTGTAAATGGAATTATTCTTATTGTTTTAAGTCTACCATGTGTTTTAGGTATGACAGACTGGGCAAGTTTTAAAATTGGCGGAAAACAGATTATGGATATTGAAGACTTTGTAGTTAGCAATAATTTACTTCCTCTTGGATCTATGGTTTATCTACTTTTCTGTGTTAGCAAACATGGCTGGGGATGGAAAAACTTTAAAGAAGAAGCAAATGCCGGTAAAGGAGTTAAATTCCCAGGGGGAGGATTTGCAAAAGTTTATTTAAATTATCTTCTACCTTTAATTGTTTTACTAATTTTTGTTCAAGGATATTGGGCACTTACCCATGCAAAATAGTATATAATTAAATAGTTTTATTCTAAAATGGAGGTTTAGCAATTTGCTGAACCTCCACTTTTGTTTACAGTAACTCCCCATACTTCTTTACGTATCTTTTTTTCACAAAGGTTACTAAAGTCAAATAACATAACATAGTTAACATTAGCCATAGCCAGAAAACAAAGGGTAGGGCAGTAAGACCTAGTTCTTTTCCAATAGGTGAGTAGGGTAGTATACTTCCAATAAGTATTCCCAAAGCTGTTACAAGTGTTAGAGTTTTAGAAGCATTACTTTGTATAAATGGTATTTTAGGTGTACGCAAGGCATGAAGGACAAAGGTTTGTGTCCAGAGAGATTCTACAAACCATCCGGCATTAAATAATGCTACGAATAATAGTTTTCCATTTGCACCTAGTGAGTGATAATTACCTCCTAAGATAGTGGGGCATATTATAAAATACATGATTAAGTAGGTAGTTATATCAAAAATTGAACTTGTAGGTCCAAACCACATCATGAATTTTCCTATACTATCTGATTTCCAAGCCTTAGGTTTATCTATATATTCTTTATCCATTCTATCCCAAGGAATAGAAATACAGCTTATATCATAAATAAGGTTTAAAAATAAAATTTGGAGAGGCATCATAGGCAAAAATGGTAAAAAAGTACTGGCTATAAGTACTGAAAACATATTACCAAAGTTAGAGCTTACGGTGGCTTTAATATATTTCATTATATTACCAAAGGTTGTTCTTCCTTGAACAATTCCTTGTTCAAGGATATTTAAATCTTTTTCTAAGAGGATTACATCTGCACTTTCTTTAGCTATATCTACAGCAGTATCAACGGAAATTCCTACATCGGCTACTTTCATAGCGGGAGCATCATTAATTCCATCTCCTAGAAATGCAACAGTGTGTCCATTTTTTCTTAAAATCTTAGTTAGCTCTGCTTTTTGATTTGGATTTAATTTTACAAATATATTATTTTCTTCAACACATTTAGATAATTCTAATTCATTCATTTGTGTAATATCAGAACCTTTTATTATATTTGCAGTATTTAAACCTACTTGTTTGCAAACGGATTTAGTAACTAGGGCATTGTCACCTGTAAAAACTTTAACCTTAATTCCATGTTCTTTTAATGTATTTAGAGTTTCAAAGGTGGATTCTTTTGGAGGATCAAGAAATGCAAGATATCCCATTAAAACCATATCTTTTTCATCTTCAACTGAAAATTCAGAAGCTTTTCTGGGATTACTTTTTTGAGAAATTCCCAGAACTCTAAAACCGGCTTTATTAAGTTCATTAACCTTATTAAGGATTTTGATTTTCATGGTTTCATCTAGAGGAATTACTTTACCGCAGTAATCTACAAGGGTTGAAATATTAATCATTTCTTCCATTGCACCTTTTGTAATCATTTGAGTTTTACCATCTGGGCTTTCTACAACCACTGTCATACGGCGACGGTGAAAATCAAAGGGTATTTCGTCTACTTTTTCATAGTGAAACTCCTCTGGATTTAATTGTTCGTTAGTAGCATTAATAATTGCAATATCCATTAGGTTTTTAAGACCAGTTTGATAATAACTGTTAAGGTAAGCATGTCTTAAAATTCTACTATCTTCATTTCCTTCAATATTCAAATGATATTCCAAAACAATTTTATCCTTAGTTAAGGTGCCCGTTTTATCTGTGCATAGTATGTCTATGGCACCGAAATTTTGAATAGAGTTTAGGTTTTTAATAATTGTGCCTTTTTTTGCCATAGCCGAACTTCCCCTAACTAGATTAGTAGTTACTATAACAGGAAGCATTTCCGGGGTAAGTCCAACAGCTACAGAGAGTCCAAATAGAAGTGCTTCTAACCAATTACATTTAGTAAACCCGTTTATTACAATAATTGTAGGAGCCATAAGTGACATAAATTTAATTAGAAGGTAGCTGGTTTTTTGAATTCCAATATCAAAACTACTTTTTATTGGGTTGGAATTTAATTCTCTAGCTACATCTCCAAATAGAGTATTGTTTCCTACAGCTATAACAACACCTAAGGCACTTCCACTAATTACATTTGACCCCATAAAAACTAGATTTTCATAGCTAGTTTCTGTGTCAATATTTGAAGTAGTATCTTTTGCAAATTTTTCTACAGGATAGCTTTCTCCCGTAAGAGCTGACTGAGAAATAAATAGGTCTTTACAAGAAATAAGTCTTATATCGGCAGGAATCATATCTCCTGCAGAAAGCTTTACAATATCTCCTATAACAATATCTTCCATAGGAATTTCCTTAAAATTTCCATTCCTTTTTACTGCGGCAGTAACTTTTACAAGAGATTTTAATTTGGCTGCAGCATTACTAGATTTCACAGATTGAATAAGTGTCATTGTTCCGCTTAGTATAATCATTGAAGATATAATAGTAACTCCAAAGAGGTCCTTATTTTTAGGTTTTGGAATAATATAATCAGTTATGAAGGAAATAATGCATAGCACAATAAGAACCAAGGTAAAAGGCGTAATATATGCCTTAAAAACTTGGATAATAAATGGAGTTTTTCTTCCATAACTAATTATATTACTTCCATATTTTTCTCTGGATTTTTCCACACCAATTTCGTCTAGACCAAGGGTAGAAGTGCCTAGACTGGTGAAAACATTAGATAACATTTGCGATGCTATAAAGCCATAATCTGCAAATGTTGTAGAATCAGTTTTTTTGTTCATATTCAGTTCTCCTTTTCTAAATCTTAGTTGGACTTAGAAGGAAAACTGCATATTTAGCAAAGCTATATATTTTACTCTAAATAAAACACATAGCTTTGCCAAATATAAGAATTCAATTCTAAGCCCATACTGGTTTGATGACAGTCGTCCATGTAAAATTGCTCCTTTCATTTTTATTCGTCCTTACTTTAGCAGTATTTTATAGTTCTTTCAAGAGTTATGAAAATTAAAGTTTACTGTATTTAATGGAGAAAATATGACTTGAGATTTTTTGTTTTTAGAGAAAAATTTAAAGAAATAATGAATATAAATAAGAAAGATTGGAATTTAAGATGTAGAAAAAGAAGATATTTTAAAAGCTATGGTCAAATATAGTATAGAAATTTTTTATAAAATTAACAAAAATATCATTTGCATATACGAACGTTGTACGTATATAATAACTGTAATGTCATTATTTAATCAAAGACAAAGAAAAAATCGTAAAAGGGGATAGAGAAATGGCAAATAGAATTGTATTAAATGAAATATCATATCATGGCTTCGGTGCAATTGCGGAGATTGCAAATGAAACTAAAGGAAGAGGGTTTAAAAAAGCCTTTGTATGTTCAGATCCTGATCTTATTAAATTTGAAGTAACTAAAAAAGTTACTGATATTTTAGAAGAAGAAAGTTTGAATTATGAAATTTATTCAGATATTAAGCCAAATCCATCTGTTGAAAATGTTCAATCAGGAGTTGAAGCTTATAAGAAATCAGGAGCAGATTATATAATTGCTATCGGTGGTGGATCATCAATGGACACAGCTAAAGCAATTGGTATTATAATCAATAATCCTGACTTTGCAGATGTAGTAAGTCTTGAAGGTGTTGCTGATACTAAAAATAAATGCGTTCCTATATTTGCAGTACCAACTACAGCAGGAACTGCAGCTGAAGTTACAATTAATTATGTAATTACTGATGTAGCTAATAATAGAAAAATGGTTTGTGTTGACCCTAAAGATATTCCGGTGGTAGCTTTTATTGATCCAGATATGATGAGTTCAATGCCAAAAGGGCTTACAGCAGCTACAGGAATGGATGCTTTAACTCATGCAATTGAAGGTTATATTACAGCAGGTGCTTGGGAACTTACAGATATGTTCCACATTAAAGCAATTGAAATAATTGCTCGTTCTCTTAGAAAAGCAGTTGCAAATGAAAAAGAAGGCAGAGCTGATATGGCACTTGGACAATATGTTGCCGGTATGGGATTTTCAAATGTTGGACTTGGTATAGTTCATTCAATGGCACATCCTCTTGGTGCAGTTTATGATACTCCTCATGGAATTGCAAATGCAATCATTCTTCCAACCGTTATGGAATACAATGCTTCTGCAACTGGAGAAAAATATCGTGAAATTGCACGTGCAATGGGTGTAACTGGCGTAGATGAAATGACTTGTGAAGAATATAGAAGTGCAGCTATTGAAGCTGTAAAGAAACTTTCAACAGATGTAGGTATTCCTTCTGATTTAAAAGAAATAGTTAAAAAAGAAGATATTCCTTTCCTTGCTAAATCAGCATATGAAGATGCATGTAGACCGGGAAATCCAAAAGAAACATCTGTAGAAGAAATTGCTAGCTTATATGAAGCTCTCATATAAGAAATTAATTTAATATTAAGTTATATATTGATATAAAGACTACCTAAAACTCTTTAAAAACTCCTAAGAA
>JAISGP010000141.1 GCA_031263035.1 Lachnospiraceae bacterium
TTTCTTTTAAATCTAATTTATCATTTGACTTAGTATCCAAAGTCTTAACAATATAGCTAATATCATTTTTTTCTAATTTATTTCCATTGGACAATTTAAAATCACTATCTTCTTTTACAAATACTTTTAAATAGCCTGAAAATACATCTTGAATATTAGTAACATATGGTAAAAGATAAGAAAGTTCTTTCTCCTCATCCTTATGAATTATACTATCAATTTGGTCTAATGTTAAGGCTTTACTTTTGTGAAAAATACCAACAGATATTCGCTCTAAAGATTTCATTGTTCCAAGTGTATTTAGTTTCTTTCCTATATCTTCGCATAAAGTTCTAATATACGTACCTTTAGAAACATTTGCAACAAATGAAATTTCTAAACCAGAAAAAACTAATAATTCTATGGTCGTTATATTTATTTCTCTTGGCTGCCTTTCAATGCTTTTCCCTTCTCTGGCATATTCATACAACTTTTTGCCATTTACCTTTAAAGCTGAATACATAGGTGGAATCTGCATGGTTTTCCCAAGGAAACTATTAAGAATATCTTTAATTTGTTTTTCTGTATAATCCTTTACTTTTTCATTTGCAAATTCATCTACAGCTATTTCTTTTCCTGAAATATCTCCTGTATCTGTCTGAATACCTAATAACATAGTGGCTTTATAGGTTTTGCTCCAATCAGTAAGTAAATCTACTACCTTAGTTGCCTTACCTAGACATACAGGTAATACTCCTGTAGCGTCAGGGTCTAAAGTTCCTGTATGACCAATCTTTTTTTGACCTAACATTCCTCTAAGCTTTGCTACCACATCAAAGGAGGTAAAACCAGCTTCTTTATATACATTAATTATTCCATCTATCATACATTACACAAATCCCTTATAACTCTTTTTTTACTTCATTTAAGATTAGATCTAAGACTTGTTCCATTGTACCAGACATGGAACAACCCGCTGCAGCCTTATGTCCACCACCGCCAAACTTTCCGGCAATTTTATTGCAATCTACATATTTTTTAGAGCGAAGACTTACCTTAAACTCACCTTTTTCTTCAGTTTCATAGATGAAAATAGCAACTTCCACACCTTTGCACTTTAAAATATTTGCAACAACACCTTCTACATCATTTTTATCTGCCTTATATTTTAAAAAGACATCTCTATCCATTACTGATGTAATAACTTTGTTATCAAAATATAATTTTGAAGTTTCAAGTCCATAACCTAAAAGTCGTGTTTGAGTATAGGTCTTTTCATAAAAAGTTTCATTGATAATTTTATAAAAATCTATACCTGTTCCCATTAATTTGCCTGCTATATTCATGGTCTTAGGGCTGGTACTTGGATACTGAAAAACTCCTGTATCATGAACAATGCCCATATACAAACTTTCAGCAATTTCCTTAGTAATAGGGCGAAGTTCAAGATCATTTTCTGCAAATAAATCATATACCAATTCACATGTAGAACTTGATTTCGGATCAATATAATTAACATCACCAAAACTTTCATTGCTAATATGATGATCTATGCAAGCTAAAGATTTAGCTTCTTTAAAAATATCTCCTGCAAATCCAAGCCTATCATAGCTTCCACAATCTAATGCTATGGCTAAATCTAAAGTTTCATCACTAACTTTACTGTGTTTTATTTCTTTAGTTGCTTTAATAAAATTAAAGCTATCTGGAATTTCTTCAAGGTAATAATCTACTTCAATATAAGGATAGTATAGGCATATATAAGCGTAAAGTGCTGATGTAGAACCTACAGAATCTCCATCAGGACGAACATGACCTGCTATCCCTATATGTTTTTTATCTTTTAACCAAGAATCTAATCTACTTTTCATAAAATACCTATCTAAGTTAATCTTAATCTATAACTACTCTGCTTCATTATCCGTTGATTTTCCTGCATCATGTTTATTTACTTCGTCAATTTTTCGTGACATTTCAACACCATATTCAATACTAGTATCAACGAAAAATGTTAGTTTTGGAGTATTACGTAAATTCAATTCAGAAGCTAATTTTTTTCTAATATAGCCTTCTGCACTATTAACCCCTTCTAAGGTTTTCTCTCTAGCAACTTCATCCCCTAAAACACTAAGGTATACCTTACATGTTTTTAAGTCTGGAGCTACTTCAACAGCAATAACAGAGGTGAATTCATCTATTCTTGGGTCTTTAATATCATTTCTTAATATTTCTGAAATAGTACGTAATACTTCTTGATTAACTCTGATATTTTTTATACTACGTTTTCTCATAATTTTCCTTTTCCTAACGTGGTACTTCTACTTGTTTATAAGCTTCTACTTGATCTAGTTCTTGTAAGTCATTGAAGTTTTCAAATACAAGTCCACATTCATATCCTGCTCTTACTTCTTTAACATCATCTTTAAATCTCTTAAGAGAAGCAAGTTTTCCATCAAAGATTTGAGTGCCTTCTCTAGTAATTCTACATGAACAATCTCTTTCCATGATTCCATCAAGAACATATGAACCGGCAATTGTACCAACTCCCGAAGCCTTAAATGTCTGTCTTATTTCTGCATGTCCTATAACTTTTTCTTCGTATACAGGATCAAGCATACCCATCATAGCTGCTTCTATATCTTCAATTGCTTGGTAAATAACTCGATATAATCTAACATCTACGTTTTCTCTATCAGCTGTTTCTTTAGCACTTGCATCAGACCTTACATTAAATCCAATAATAATAGCATTAGATGCTGCCGCTAAACTTACATCTGATTCATTAATTGCACCTACACCTGCATGAATAACTTTAACTACAACTTCATCATTAGAAATCTTAAGAAGGCTTTGCTTCATAGCTTCCACAGAACCTTGTACATCAGCCTTAATTATAACTGCAAGTTCTTTTAAATCACCTTCTTTAATCTGATCAAAGATAGAATCAAGAGTGATTTGTTTTGATTTAGTTTCTTTAATAAGGTCTGCTTTTTCTTCTGTAACGAAAGTATCTGCAAATCTTTTAGCTTCTTTATCTGTATCAGTTTGAATAAGAATATCTCCTGCCATTGGAACTTCATGTAAGCCAATTAACTCAACCGGAGTAGAAGGTCCTGCTTCTTTAATTCTTTTACCCTTATCATTAACCATGGCACGAACTTTACCATAAGCTGCACCTGCGGTAATATTGTCTCCAACTCTAAGGGTACCTTTTTGAATAAGAACATTAGCTACTGTTCCTTTTCCTTTATCAAGTTTAGCTTCAAGAACAATACCACGGGCATTTCTATCAGGATTTGCTTTAAGTTCCATAATATCAGCTGTTAAAAGAATCATTTCCATTAGGTCGTCAATTCCTTCACCAGTTTTAGCTGATACTGGTACAAATATTGTAGAACCACCCCAGTCTTCTGAAATTAATTCATATTCTGATAATTCTTGCTTAACTCTTTCTATATTAGCACCTGGTTTATCTATTTTATTAATAGCAACGATAATTTCTGTATCTGCCGCTTTCGCATGACTTATAGCTTCAATTGTCTGTGGCATAACACCATCATCTGCAGCAACAACTAAAATAGCTATATCTGTTGCATTTGCACCTCTCATACGCATTGAGGTAAATGCCTCATGTCCTGGAGTATCAAGGAAGGTAATTGCTCTTCCATCTAAATCAACTTGATATGCTCCAATATGTTGGGTAATACCACCAGCTTCTTTATCTGTTACATGAGTGTTACGTATTTTATCAAGAAGAGATGTTTTACCATGATCAACATGTCCCATAACTACAATTACAGGTGGACGTTTAACCATATTTGTTTCATCTTCTTCATCTTCTTTAAGAAGTTCTCCAATAACATCTATTACTTCTTCTTTTTCAGATAAAACTTCAAACTCTAAAGCAATATTTTCAGCTGTTTCAAAATCGATTTCCTGATTTATTGTTACAACTTTACCTTGAAGGAAGAGTTTTTTAACAATTGCTGATGGTTGTATTTTCATTTTATC
>JAISGP010000145.1 GCA_031263035.1 Lachnospiraceae bacterium
TGTCGCATAGCCAAAAGAGCTAAATCCATAAGACAAACAAATTTATCATCACGATTAGAGAAAATGTGATTATGAGTATTTAAATATTCTTGATATGTACCTTCAATTCTTTCCTTATAATCTCCATCATCAAAAAATACATTTTTTAATTCTGTAGAGAATGTTGTATGACGGCAATGATCTGACCAATATGTATCTAAAACTCTTATTTCCGTCATAGTTGGATTTCTTTTTTCATCATTTGCAAAATAATTTTGAATAAATTTAAAATCTTCAAATGTCATTGCAAGATTTAAAGACATATACAATTCGTTTAAATCTTTTTCATTAAGTGTAATAAAACCACCAAAAATTTTAATATCATCTGGCACTGTAAAGTCCATATTTAATGTGTTTGGCTTCTCTTCTTTGGCAATCCTAGAATCAACTGGATTAATTATATCTTTTTCGATTGCTTGTAAGTCATCATCAGAAATATTACCAGATATTATATAAGTTGTAGCAGTTTTAACTATAGGGTTTTCTTTTTCATTTATAAATTGAATACATTGGACGGCTGAATCAGCTCTTTGATCAAATTGACCTGGAAGATATTCTACAGAAAATATCTTATCATCATCACTTTTCCCGAAGTTTTCAAGATAGTAATTATCTACAGGTGCCTCTGCAAATACACCTGATAAAGCTTTTTGCCAGGTTTCATCAGAAATATCAGAAACATCATAACGGTTTAAAATTCTAACTTTCTCAACATTTGCAATTCCCACAAAAGTTTTTAACTCTTTACGTAATGCTTCACTGGCATTATCATATTCTGGTTTTTTTTCAACATACACTCTTCTAACTAATGACATATAATCCTCCACATATCTAACTATAAACAGTTATATAAATTTATTAAATTTACTGAAATAGGATAATCCAACTAAAAAAAATATTCTATTTTAGAACTATACCTTTTTTCTTTTCAATAAATATAATGGCTAAAGAACCTAAAGATAATAATACAATAGGTATAATTATACACAACCCAATTCTACCAAGCATTGCATCAAAAAATTCGGCAGGTAACATCCTTATCATATAATCCACACTAGGATCAAAAGCATATCCACCGTGAGGAAAGAAAATTTGATGAAAAACTTCAAAATACTTGTCAAAATTTGAGGAAAACATAATTCCCACTACGGCAAATATAATAACAAAAATTGCCATAGAAATCAAATATCCTAAGGCAACCTTATATAATAAATATCTTTTGTTTTTAAAATTAAGCAATAAAAGAGAAATAATTAATATTATTGACAAAACCAAAAATATATTCCTAATAGTTAAAGCACCTAAAAATAAATTTTTAACATCCAACATATGACTTCTATCGTTGTCATTAAAAAAATCTTGTTCTTTTCCATCAATATTAGTTACAAAGGTTAACTTCTCTTCTTTTCCAATTAAATAATTCATCATTTTATCATTTAATGACATAAGATTATTTATATTCATGCCGGGTAGTTCATCTAAAACCTGATTTTTTAAATAGTGCTTTTTATAAAAAGAATACTTATTATCACCATAAATTGCAAATTTAAAAGAAGTGATTACCAAAATAGTAATCACTAATATCATTAAAATATAAATAATCAACGTGGAAATCAAATTTTTACTTTTATTCATTCTCACCTCATTTTCCATATTTGTTCTTAAGTTCGTCCACCCAATCTTGCCTGGCATCATAAAAGATAACATTTTCTTTGATGATTTTAATTCCTTCATCTTCTGTACTAATTTTAGTTAAAGCACAATTTCGTGGAACTCCATTACCCCAAAAATCATTATAATATCCCGCATCTCTAATATGATTTAAGATAGATGCAATAACAGCACCATGAGCTGTTATAAGTACATTCTTATCAAAATTCTTAGGGTTATTAATTATATTCAAAAAAACATTCCAAGTTCTTTTATCAAGTTCTTCTAAAGTTTCACCACCAGAAGAAGGTCTGTATTCAGAAGGATTTTTAAATAATACGTCTAATTCTTCAATCTCGCCCTCTAGAATTGACTTGCCCTCTAATTCCCCAAAGCTTAATTCTCTTAAGTCTTTTTCTAAAATAATCTCAGGAGGATTATGTTGCTCACTTATAACTATCTCAGCTGTTCTTACGGCTCTGCTTAAAGGGCTTGAATAGCACCTATCAAAATGAATAATCTCCTCTAAAGCATGGGCAGTAACTCTTGCTAAATGAACTCCAAATTTATTCAAGGGAATATCTGTACTACCTTGAATTCTTCTTTCCTTATTCCAATCTGTTTCTCCGTGGCGCATTAAATATATCATTCAAAGACTTCCTTCTATAATAAAATCTGACAATTTGTTAACTTTAGTATAATACTCTAGTAAACTTTTTTCAATATTACATAGAAAAATTATTCTTCTGGTTTTCTTAAAATATCATATTTTGAAGCAGTTTTATCTAATTTTACATATAATAATTCTTTAGGATGAGGTGCAGACTCTACTTCCTCTCCATCTTCATTTAGAATAGAAATAACCTTAGTTTGAAGATTTTCTCCATTTGGCTTCATAATTTCAATTACTTCCCCAACAGAAAATTTATTTTTTTGAGTAATCTTTATTTTTTCATCTATTACATCTTCAACAAATCCTAAATAAGTATATTCCTTACAATATGTATTGTTATCATAAATTTGGGTTTCTTCGTTTGGTTTTCCAAAATAAAATCCTGTTGTAAATTGTCTATATGTACAATCACTAATTTGGTCTTTATACCAATTCATATTAGATAAGTATTTTTCTTTACTTTCTTTATAATCATCTAGGGCTTTTCGGTATGTTCTTGCTACTGTTGCAACATATAGAGCAGACTTCATTCTACCTTCTATTTTCAAACTATCTATACCTGCATCTAAAAGTTCCGGTATATATTCAATCATACATAAATCTTTTGAATTGAATATATATGTTCCTCTTTCATTTTCATAAACTGGCATATATTCATTTGGTCTGGTTTCTTCAACAACACTATATTTCCATCTGCAAGGATGAGTACATTCTCCTCTATTTGCATCACGACCAGTAAAGAAATTACTTAATAGACATCTTCCTGAATAAGAAATACACATAGCACCATGAATAAAGCTTTCAATTTCCATATCTTCAGGAATATTTTCTCTAATCTCTTTAATTTCTTTAAGGGATAGTTCTCTTGCAGTTACAACTCTTTTAGCTCCAAGATTATACCAAAAATTAAAAGTACCAAAGTTAGTATTATTAGCTTGTGTACTAATATGTCTTTCAATATCCGGTGCTTCTTCCTTGGCAATCATAAAAATAGCAGGATCTGCAATAATAAACCCATCTGGATTAAACTCTTTAATCTCATTTACATACAGCTTAACTTCATTTAAGTCATTATTATGAGCAAGTATATTTAGGGTGATATAAACCTTTACATTTTTTTCATGTGCAAATATAATTCCTTCTTTTATTTCTTCATTTGAAAAATTTTTAGCCTTTGCACGAAGTCCAAATGCTTCTCCACCAATGTACACAGCATCTGCGCCAAATACAACTGCAATCTTTAATACTTCCAAACTACTTGCAGGAACTAATAATTCCGGTAATTTTTTCTTTATATCACTCATTCTTTTCCTTTCAAAATAGATAAAGCTACTCCATCCCCAATAGGAATAATACTACTTTCCAAAAAATTATTATGCTTGATTTCATATAGAAATTCTCGCATTCTTTTATGAATAGTTCTATCTCGTCTTTCAATTAAAAATTTTGATTCTATTATATCTCCCTCTTGAAGAACATTATCTGTTAATAATACTCCACCAGACCTTAAAATTCGCATTATTTC
>JAISGP010000026.1 GCA_031263035.1 Lachnospiraceae bacterium
TATGTAAAATTCCTTCAAACACAGCTTCAAAGTGATGAAAAGGATGAGAAAAAGCTAGAAGCTCAATTAACTGAGATTATTACTAAGCAAGCTAAAGATTCAATTAAACAGAATCTAGTTGCTGATGCTATTGCTAAAAAAGAAAAATTAGAACCAAGTGAAAAAGAATATAAAAAAGAATTAAAGAATGTGGCTAAAGACTATTCTATGACAGATGTTGATCAATTAGAGCAAGCTGCAAAGCAAGCATGGCCAGATAATTATAAAGATCAACTTAAGAGCATGGTTAATTTAAAAATCGTTACAAATTGGCTAGCTGAGCATTGTATTCAAGAAAAAGCTAGTACTACATCAAGTGAGTCTAAATAATGAGTGTTGAAAAAAAACCAAAGAACTTAATAACAATTCAAAAAATCGCACAGACTGCCATTATGGCAGCTGTGTGTTTTGTTACGTTTACATTTTTACAGATTAAAATCCCTACTCCTGCAGGAGGAATGACATCTCTTCATATTGCCAATGCATTTCTTGTTCTTGCAAGCCTTTATCTTGGAGGAATGTATGGAGGTCTTGCCGGTGCAATTGGAATGGGAATTGCAGATGTTCTCGATCCTATATATATTGTAGAAGCACCCTTAACATTTGTTCTTAAGCTTACTATAGGACTAGTTGTTGGTTTAGTAGCTCATAGAATTGGTAAGATAAATGAAAGTACAGATAAGGATCATATTTTTAAATGGACATTACTTGCTACTGTTGCAGGTCTAGGATATAACGTTATTATGAATCCTGTTTTAGGTTATTTTTACAAATGGATTATTCTAGGGCAACCTCAAAATGCAGCAGTTATTTTTACCGGTTGGACGGCAATCGCAACTTTTGTAAATGCTGTTGTATCTACAATTTTAGTAATGTTTATCTATATGGGGACTAGACCCATTCTTAGACGATTAAATATGATTTGATGAATATAAACTAAAGTTAGAGGTGTGATGAAGGTATTTGTCACATCTCATTTTTTTATTAAAAAAATCTTTAGAACTGTTATAGTAAGTTTTATTGATTTGATGTATAGGTTTGAGTGGATGAAAGTGATTGCTTATATAAAGTAAATCAAGTTATTTATGAGAGTTATATTTTTTATAGAGTGCTGAAGAAATTAAAACTTTAAATAAGTTTTTGTGAATTTGCGATTTTTGTTACAGAAGGTACAGATTTGTACGATTAATAAACAATAGGTGCATAAATAAAAACTTTGTTTTACCTATATAAGAGTAAAATAATACATAAAGTTTTGTGCATTTATTCAGCTATAGAAAAACTCTATAAGTCTATTCAAATTTATCATAAATAAGTGGTTTACCATTTTTTGAATAAGTGATAAAATAAACGTTAAATGATGTTAATAAAGACTGAGTGTGCTGAATACTATGCTTATGATTATAAGTTTCTTTAGAAACGTATATTGTAGCACATATTAACATGATTTCAGATTTCATTGGAGGGAAAAGTTAAATGATTACAGTTGATGCTAGAGGTTTTGAGTGTCCAAAGCCAGTTATTTTGACAAAAGATGCTATGAGGAGTGCTAAGAATGGGGACAGGATAGAAGTACTTGTAGATAATGATATAGCAGTTTCGAATATAATAAAATATGCTCAAAGTGCAAATTCAATTGCTATTTCTCAGCTTGAAGATGATGGGAGTTTTAAGGTGATAATTTCAGTTGCTAAGGCAGAAACAAAAGTAGAAAAACCTATTGATACTCAGGTTGAAAAGGAAGAAGAATTAGAAGTAAGTACTCATCAGCAAGATAAAACAGTTATAGTTATTCCTTGTGATGGTATGGGAGATGGGAACGAAGAATTAGGTCGAATTCTTATGAAGAGTTTTATATTTGCAATTACTAATTTAGAGGTTCTTCCAAGTACTATGCTTTTCTATAACGGTGGAGCTAAACTTACATGTGAGGGTTCAGTAGTTTTAGAAGATTTAAAGAATCTTAGTTCATCTGGCGTAGAAATTCTTACATGTGGTACTTGTCTTGATTTCTTTGGCTTAAAAGATGTACTTGGAGTAGGAGAAGTTACGAACATGTACAGTATTGTAGAAATAATGGATAATGCAACAAGAATAATAAGACCATAGTAGAGTATTCCGGGCTTGTCCCGGAATTTTCATAAATAAGAGGTTTTGAAACTTATAAACTATTAAACTAAGATTAAAAATAGGAGTAATATGGATACGAAAATTAAGCTTACACAATATAGTAAAAGTTCAGGATGAGCGGCGAAAGTCGGTCCAGAGACCCTTGCCCAAGTATTGGGTAAATTACCTAAATTTACAGATCCCAATTTAATAGTAGGAATAGAAACCTCAGATGATGCTGCCATTTATAAAATAAACGAAGAGGTTGCTATGATTCAAACATTGGATTTCTTTACACCTATTGTAGATGATCCATATATGTTTGGTGCTATAGCAGCCTCTAATGCTTTAAGTGACGTATGGGCTATGGGTGGGGAACCTAAAGTAGCATTAAATATTGTAGGCTTTCCATCTTGTCTTGACCCGGAAGTTTTAGGAGAGATACTTAGAGGTGGAGCCGATAAGGTTAAAGAGGCAGGAGCTGTTCTTATCGGAGGTCATACTATTAAGAATGATGAACCTCAATATGGTTTATCTGTTTCGGGTTTTGTTCATCCAGAAAAGATTTGGACTAATGCCGGTGCAAATGTAGGTGATGTGCTAATTCTTACTAAGCAAATTGGTACAGGGGTTATAAATACTGGTATGAAAGCAGATATGTCATCAGAAAAAAGCAATAAAGAGGCAGAAATAGTTATGGCTTCTCTTAATAAGAAAGCTAAAGAAGTTGCTTCAAAATATAATATCACTTCTTGTACAGACATCACCGGCTTTGGTTTACTAGGTCATAGTATAGAGATGGCAGAAGGATCTGATTTAACCTTTGAAATAGAGGCAGATAAAGTTCCTATGATTTCCGATGCTCTATCTCTTGCCAATATGGGCTTAGTGCCGGCTGGTACTTATAAAAATAGAAATTATTTTTCAGGAAAAGTTGATACAGGTAAGTGTAGCGAGAATGTTTTAGATGTGCTTTTTGATCCTCAAACTTCAGGTGGATTACTATTATCCCTATCAGAAGAAGAAGGCAAAAATCTATTGAAAGATTTAGAACAGGCTGGTTTAGATACTGAATTTGCATTAATTGGAAAAGTTGTTGATAAGGATGAAAAATCAATAAGACTAGTATAATGATTTGATTTTGAAAAATAACTTTCAGTATTATATTATTAAGAAATATTTTATTGCGTATTATATAGAAAAGAATGGACATATGTGCTTATATGAGATATATTTAAAAGGTATATTTTATATGGGCATGTTTTTGTGGGTAAAAATATATTTTCCCCAGATGCATTTCTTTTAAAATGGACTATCTTCAAAAAATCTTTAAAAATAATATATAAAAGTGAGACGTATTATGGATAAAAATCAATATTTTAGAAAAATACCTAAGGTAGATGCTATATTAGCAGACGATGATATAAATGAATTTATATCTAAATATGGACATGAAAGTGTTATGAATGCTATTCATGAAGAGACAGCTAATTTAAGAAGATTTATAGCTGAAAGTGAAGATGAAAATCAAATTAATAAGCAGATTGAAGATTTAAATAATATTATTATGGATAATGTATCTAATATGTATACTCCTAATATGAAGCATGTTATTAATGCTACTGGGACTATTCTTCATACGAATTTAGGTCGTGCTTTAATTAGTCGAAAACATATGAAAAGAGCTTTTGATTTAGTATGTGGATATTCTAATTTAGAGTATAATTTGGAACAGGGCAAAAGAGGGGAGCGTTATTCCCATTTTGCAGATTTAATTTGCAAAATAACAGGTGCAGAAGCAGCTATGGCAGTTAATAATAATGCATCTTCTGTTCTTTTGATTTTAACTGCTCTTGCTAAAGGTGGAGAAGTTATAACTAGTCGTGGAGAACTTATTGAGATTGGTGGTAAATTTAGAATACCGGATGTATGTGAAGCAAGTGGAGCGAGGCTTGTAGAAGTAGGTACTACCAATAAAACTCATCTTGAAGATTATGAAAATGCCATCACAGAAGATACAAAGGCATTTTTAAAAGTTCATACCAGTAATTATCAGGTAGTTGGTTTCACAGAAAGTGTAGATATAGAAGAACTAACTAAATCTGCCCATGAGAATAATATTCCTATTATAGAAGATTTAGGTAGTGGGGTACTAGTAGACCTTGAAAATTTTGGGCTTCGCCATGAGCCTAAAGTTCAGGAATCTATTGCTAAAGGCGCAGATATTGTATGTTTTAGTGGAGATAAGCTTCTTGGAGGACCTCAAGCAGGTATTATAATTGGAAAGAAAAAATATATTGATTTAATTAAGAGAAATCAATTAACAAGAGCTGTGCGTATTGATAAATTTACAGCTGCTATTTTAGAACAAGTTTTTATGGAATATTTGTCACCGGAAAATGTGGTAAATAATATTCCAGTTTTAAATATGATAAGTAAAAGCATTTCTGAATTATATGATTATGGTTCAGAACTTAGAGATAGTCTTCTTTCATTTGCAAGAAATTCTGCAATAAGTATTGAAAGTACTGAATCCCAAATAGGAGGAGGTTCTTTACCGACAGAACGTTTAGACTCTGTAGCACTTGTGATTTCTCCTATGGAAAAGTCTGCAGCATATCTTGAAAGTGAATTTAGAAAATTACCGGTTCCTATAATTTGCAGAGTTTTTGATGATAAGTTGATTTTGGATTTAAGGACAATAAGGGAAGAAGATAAGGATATTCTTGTTACATCTTTGTCTCAGTCTGGACTGTTATAGTAGGAAAATATACTTATATAAAAAGATTTAGAGAGGTTCATTTTGAAGAACATAATAATTGGTACAGCTGGTCATATTGACCATGGAAAAACTACCTTAATTAAAGCTTTAACTGGAAGAAATACTGATAGATTTAAGGAAGAGCAAGAAAGAGGAATAACAATTGATTTAGGGTTTACATATTTTGATCTGCCTTCTTCTGACAGAGTGGGAATAATTGACGTACCAGGTCATGAAAAATTTATTAATAACATGGTTGCTGGTGTGGCAGGAATGGATTTAGTCCTTTTAGTTGTTGCTGCTGATGAAGGCATTATGCCTCAAACTAGAGAACATATGGATATTTTAAATATACTTGGTATAGAAAAAAGTATAATTGTTCTTAATAAGGTAGATTTAGTTGATGAGGAATGGCTAGAGTTAGTAGAAGAAGAGATAAAAGATGAGTTGAAAGACACATTTTTAGCAAATGCCCCAGTAGTCAAGGTAAGTGCCGCAACTGGATTTGGAATTTCGGAACTTGTAGATAAAATTCAGGAAATGACAGAAGATGAAATAGTTCCTAAGGATATTCATACAATTCCCCGCTTGCCTATTGATAGGGTGTTTTCCTTATCAGGTCATGGAACTATAATTACAGGAACTCAATTATCCGGTACTATTTCAAAAGATACAGAATTAATGATGTATCCTATAGAAAAAGAGTGTAAAATTCGAAGCATTCAAGTTCACGGAGTTGATGAAAAGGAAAGTTTTGCAGGACAGCGTGTTGCTATTAATATAAGCAATATTAAAAAAGATGAGATTAAAAGAGGATGTGTGCTGGCACCTAAAAACAGTATGAAGAATACAGACTTACTAGATGTTAAATTAGAAGTTTTGAAAGATTCTAATAGAACATTAACTAATCATTCAAGACTTCATTTCTTCTCTGGAACATCTGAGCTTCTGTGTCGTGCAGTTTTATTAGATAAGGAAGAGATAGCACCGGGAGAAAGTGGTTTTGTTCAACTTAGACTTGAAGAAAAAATAGCCCTTCGTAAAGGTGATAAATATGTGGTTAGATACTATTCTCCTATGGAAACAATTGGGGGAGGAGTAATATTAGAACCAAATCCTACTGTAAAAAGACGTTTTGATGAAAAGACAATTGAAGAATTAAAACAGAAAGAATCAGGCTCTTCAGCTGATGTTATAAGACTTCATGTTGCAAATGCAGGTATAAAAGGAAATTCAAATATTGAATTAGCTAAATTAACAGCTCTTTCTATAGACGAGGTAAATGAAGATTTAGAATTGCTTGCAAATGAAGGGAATTTAAGATTGTTCCCTATGAAAAAAGAAACAATTGCTTTATCTGAAAATGTAGTCGAAGAAATTAAAACCAAATTACTTACTTCTCTATCAGCTTATGAGGAAAAATATCCTTATAGATATGGTGAAGAAAAGGCGAGGGTATTAGTTAATAATTTTAAGGAATTAAAGCCAGTTGTATTTGATAAATTATTGGAAGATTTTGAGGAAAAAGAATTAATCAAACGAAGAAATGAATATATAAGTAGTTTTTCATTTGCAATAAGAAAAGATCAGATATTTGCAAAGGTTAGTGATGTGTTACTATCTGAATTTAAAAAAGCAAAGTTTGATTTTGCAAAGTATAATGAAATTCAAATAGTTGGAGTAGATAAAAATATTGTTGATGATATTTTAAATATTTTAATAAGTGAAGAAAAAGTAGTTAAGATTGCGGAGAATACATATACACTTAAGGAATATGTTTTAGAAGCAATTGCCTTGGTAAAAGAAAAGCTAGAGCAAAATAATTTGATTACCATTGCCGAGATAAGAGATGAGTTAAATACAACCAGAAAAAGTGCTAAACCTATTTTAGAATATATGGACAGTATACGTATTACTAAGAAGGTTGGAGCTGAAACCGAAAGGGTAGCATACTAATGAATTTAAAACAGATTGAAGCATTTAAAAAAGTCGCAGAAGTAAAGAATTTCTCTAAAGCAGCAGAAGAATTATTCTTAACCCAACCTACAATTAGTGCCCACATTTCTTCTCTTGAAAAAGAGATGGGTAAGCCATTGTTTTTAAGAACAACTAAAGAGGTTGAACTTACAACTCTTGGTGAAGAATTCTACAAATATGCTAAGGATATTTTAGACCTTCAACATGAGATGGTGGAAAAATTCTGTGTTGATAATGATCCGGATGATCACAAGATTACTATTACAGCCTCAAGCATACCAAGCGTATATCTTCTTCCGGAAGCAATTACTCGTTATATTGCTCAGTATCCGGAAGAGAACCTGCGAGTACTTGAAGGAGATAGTAAAAAGGCAATAGATGATATTTTGCTTAAGATTGCAGATTTGGCTGTTGTAGGTACTAAACCGGAGAGTAAAGAATGTGAGTATATACCGTTTTACTGTGATGAACTGGTTGTTATTATGGCGATTACAGAGGAAAATAAATCTTTGTATGAACAAATAATCCAGGCAACTGATAATGGTGACTTGATTGCAGATGCTTCTAAGATTAAGGATGAAAAGCAACGTATCCTTTTAGAGGATTTATTAAAGCTTAAGCTTTCTAATTCAGAGTATATTATGCGTGAAGATGGTTCAGGAACTAGAAATGAAGCATTATTTAGAATGAAAGAAATAGGCATTGATACAGATAATATTTCTATTATAGCTAGTATGGAAAATCAGGAATTGATTAAATCTGCAGTTCGTCATGATGTAGGTATTTCTGTAATATCAAAATTAGCTTGCCGAGAAGAAGTTTCAGATAAAAAGGTATTTGCATTTGCAATTCCAGGTGCTCACAAATATCGTTATATGTATATGGCATATAGAAAAACAATTAAAGTAACTAAGCCTATGAAAAGGTTTATAGGTGTTTTAGAAGAATTGTATAAAGATGATATGTCTGAAGAATAGAAGAAATCAGTTTAAAAGAAGCTGACTATAGTGAGATTTTATAAGTTTTTATAATAATAATATTTGAGGTATTAATATGATTTATTTGGATAACGCAGCAACAAGTTTGATTAAGCCCAAAGAAGTTGCAGAAGGTATTATGAATGCCCTTAATTCATTAGGAAATGCCGGAAGAGGCAATAGTTCTACTGCAATGGATGCAGCCAGAACTATTTATGATTGTAGGGAAAAGCTTGCTTCTCTTTTTAATGCTGAAGATGTAAGTAGAATTGTATTTACTTCTAATTCTACAGAAGCTTTGAATATTGGCATTCAATGTGGGCTTTCATCTGGGGATAAAGTATTAACATCTGTCTTAGAGCATAATAGTATCATTAGACCTCTTCATTATATGGAAGAAAAAGGTGTTAATGTTACATATGTAGGTGCTGATAAGCTGGGGAATATTAATTATGATGAACTTTTTTCCCTTGTAGATAAAGATACTAAAATGGTTATATTAACCCACGCTTCTAATTTAACAGGGAATTTAGTTGATATTGCAAATGTTGGGAATATTATTAAAGATATAAATCCTAATGTTTTATTTCTTGTTGATGCTTCACAGACAGCTGGAGTATATGAAATAGATGTTCAAAAATGTAAGATAGATATACTTTGCTTTACAGGGCATAAAGGATTACTAGGGCCACAGGGTACAGGCGGTATGTACGTTAGAACAGGTGTTAAACTTCGACCATTTAAATTGGGCGGTACCGGAGTTGAAACATATAATCCCAATATGCCAGAAGTTTATCCAACTCATTTAGAGGCAGGTACTTTAAATGGACATGGTATTGCCGGCCTTTTAGGTGCTTTAAATTACCTTGAAAAAACAGGAATTGAAAATATTCGTGAAAAAGAATTAGAGTATATGTGGCAGTTTTATAATGGGATAAAAGATACTAAGAATATTACAATTTATGGTGATTTTAACGTAGGAGAAAGAGCTCCCGTAGTTACTTTTAATATAGGCAATTACGATTCTGCTGAAGTGGCAGATACACTTTTAAATGATTATAACATTATTTGCAGAGCAGGTGGACACTGTGCTCCTAAAATGCATGAGAGTTTAGGAAATAAAGATCAAGGTGCTGTTAGATTTTCTTTTTCTCATAATAATACTAAAGAAGAGATTGAGACTGCTATAAAGGCTGTGAATGAACTGGCGAAGCTTTAATTAGTTCTGCTTGTTTGTATAGCAAAAGAATAAATCTTTATTTTCAAATGAACCATTTTCTTAATTTGAGAATGGTTTATTTTGCATTTATATAGTACAATATATTTTGGTTTGTGTTTTAGATAAACATTTGATAGTTAAAAAAATAAAGTAAGGGAAAAATCAGATGCTTGGAAAAGAAAAAGAATTAAAACTTATCATAACTGTGTATAATACAACTGCAGCTATTAAAATGGAGAAAGAATTTCAGACAGAAGGAATACCGGGAAGATTGATTCCGGTACCTAGACAGATAAGCGCCGGATGTGGTTTATCATGGATGACTGATGTAACTGAAAGAGAGATAATCGAAAAAAAAATCCATGAACTTGGTTTAGAAGTTCAGGGATTACATGAAATTATGTTATAAACCTTCAGCAAAGGTTTTTAAAACATGAGGAAGGAGCTTATCACTGTGTCCGCTTAATGAAAATTTGGCTCTATACAAGGACCAGTCATATAGCAATGCTCTTTCAAACATGGCATATAAATCCATAAGCTCTTCTGCAGTACTAGTGTTTTTAAACTCTCCACTATCTAAGCCCTCTTGGAGGATACTTGTACATATTTTAAAATAGTATCTTTTAGGGTCAGCTAGGGATTTTTTATCTTTGGTTATAAGTTGGGAAGAATATAGATAAGCAATTAAGTGAACATCTATACCTTCTTCAATCATATAAAACACTTCATGATTTAAATACAATAGTTTTTCAGTAGCAGACATATTATCCTTCAGGGTAGGTTCTAGCTCTTCATATCGTGTATCAAAAAGATATGAAAGAGAGTTTAATAAGGCTTCTTTGCCTTTAAAGTAATGATAGAAAGTTCCTTTAGAAGTCTTTGACGCTGAAATAATATCTTCAAGAGTTGTTTCATTATATCCTTGTTTATGAAAGAGGTTCCATGCTGCTTTTATAATTCTGCTTTTAGTTGATTGTCTTTTACGTGGCATACTCTTTTCCTCTTCTTCTTTGTTAAACAATTTGATATTTAGTTTAATATATTAATTATAAATTTTTTTTTAGTAAAAAACAACCTTAGTTTTAATTAAAGTGTGTATTTTGATATAATAAAATAAATTTTTGTATAAAAGATTTACATAATAGACATTATGTACCTTATTTAACAAATGAAGATTTGAAATTTGCAATAAGAAGATATAAGATATGTAAGATTTAGTTTGATTTTAAAGTTATATAATTTAATTTATGCGAAGCTTGCTTCTCATAATTTTTAATACAGTAAAGAAAGAAGGATTTTTGATGAAAACAAGTGATTTTAAATATGATTTGCCGGAAGAGCTTATTGCTCAAGATCCCCTTGAGGATCGTTCAGCTTCAAGACTTATGGTATTAGACAAGGTAACTGGCGAAATAAGTCATCATATTTTTAAAGAAATAGTTGATTATATTGAGCCGGGAGATTGTTTGGTTATAAATGATACTAAAGTTATCCCGGCAAGATTAATTGGAGAAAAAGTTGGTACAGGTGGTAAAGTAGAGCTTTTACTTTTAAAAAGAAAAGCAGATAATATTTGGGAAACACTTGTTAAGCCGGGAAAGAAAGCTAAAGTTGGGGCAAAGATTAGTTTCGGAGAAGGTCTTCTTATTGGAGAGATTATAGATATAATTGATGAAGGAAATAGATTAGTTAAATTTACATATGAGGGTATATTTGAAGAGGTGTTAGATAAATTAGGAGAAATGCCACTTCCTCCTTATATTACTCATAAACTTAAGGATAAAGATAGATATAACACTGTATATGCTAAGAATTCAGGTTCAGCAGCAGCACCTACAGCTGGGTTGCATTTTACCCCAGAATTACTAGAAGAGCTTCAAAATAAGGGGGTAAATATTGCTAGAGTAACTTTACATGTTGGACTAGGTACATTTAGACCGGTAAAGGTTGAAGATGTAACGAAACATCATATGCATTCTGAGTTTTATATTGTAAGTAAAGAAACGGCAGATATGATTAATAAAACTAAGGAAGCTGGAAAAAGAGTTATTTGCGTTGGGACAACAAGCTGTAGAACTATAGAAAGTGCAGCAGATGAAGATGGAAGATTAAAGGAGACAAGTGGGTGGACAGAGATATTTATTTATCCTGGCTATAAATTTAAGGTGCTTGATGCTTTAATTACTAATTTCCATTTGCCAGAATCTACATTGATTATGTTAGTGTCAGCTATTGCAGGTAAGGAGAATATTCTTAATGCATATAATCAGGCTGTAAAAGAAAAATATCGTTTCTTTTCCTTTGGAGATGCTATGTTTATACATTAATCAAAAAAAGAGGTATCTATCACTAAAAATTTTAGTGAATAGATACCTCTTTAAAATATTTTAAATAAGCATATTGTGAGAAGTAAAATTTTTTAATGTGTGAAAGTACAGTAACCGCCTACAGAGCCTACAGGAGCGATTTTAACCACTGTTCCAGTGTGAGGGGCGTGTATCATCATTCCATTACCAATGTAGATACCTACGTGACCTGGACGCCACATAATGTCACCAGGTTGAGGGTTAGTGGTATATTTTCCTTGGGCATATATTGATTCTGAATAATGGTCTACATAAATACCTGCTTGTGCAAGACACCATTTTACAAGACCTGAACAATCAAATCCAACTCCTGGGCTTTCAGCACCCCATACATATGGAACACCAAGTTGGCTATATGCAGCATTTACTATCTTAGAAGCAGCATTTCCATTGACAGGTTTATCTGGTGTACTAGGTTTATTTGAACCGCCAGAGTTGTTTCCTGAATTGTTATTATTGTTGCTATTGCTGTTGTTATTATTGTTACTATTGTTGTTAGAATTATTATTATTTTTTGATCCACTATTGTCATTTGAAGTGGTATCATCATTAGTTTTTTCTTTAGCTTGTTCGGCTGCAACCTGTTCAGCAGCTTTTCTTGCAGCTTCAGCCTGTATATCAGCTATTTGGCTATCAAGACCGGCAATTTCTTGCTTTTTAGTATCTATAAGACTTTGGATATTAGAAATAGAAGTTTCAAATTCTTTTTCTTTATTTTCTAGTTCCTTTTGTTCCTTTTTAAGTTTTTTATCTTTTTTAGCTACATCAGCTTTTGTTTTCTCATAATCAGAAAGCATTTTTCTATCATAAGTGTGTACAGTAGCAATATATTCAGCAGTATTTACAAAGTCAGCAAAACTTTTTGAAGATAGGAGAGTTTCTAGTAAGCTTTCATTATCTCTTTCGTACATAAATTTAATACGAGATTTCATTGAAGAGTATTGAGCTTTTTCCTTTTCTTCAGCAGTTTTTAATGCTTTTTCTGAAGCAATAACTTGTTTACCTTTATCAACTAGTTTAACCTCTAAATTACTTACATTTTCCATCATGCTTGTTAATCTAGTTTTTAAATCTGCAATTTGGCTTTCAGTTTTAGTTTTATTATTTTGAAGATCGTTAACTGATGGAGCAGCCATTACAGTAGTAGCCCCAAGGGAAACTGTAAGAATTAACGATAAGAAAGTTCTAAATATTTTTTTCACCATAAACTCTATCCTTTTTGAAATGAAAACTATCTTTTCAATATAAAAATAGAAAAGAAATAAATTCGTTACGTATACTGCTATGATACTATAGTTATAGGGGATAATGCAAGAATAATAGTATGAAAACATAATGAATTTAAATAAAAAAGAAAAACTATAACAAATCTTTAATCATAAATACATTCATAGCTGAATGTACTGCCACATTTAATGGTTTATCTAAATAAGTAAAACCACTTTTTTCATATACATGAATTGCAATATTCAAGTTAGTATGAGTTTCAAGATAAATTTTTTTGTAAAATTCTTTAGCTTTATTACATACATAGTCAACTAATTTATAGGAAAGTCCTTCTCCCCTATAATCAGGATTTAAATACATCTTTTGAAGTTCGCAAATATCACCCTCAAATCTTCCATATCCTATTCCACCGATAACATTGTCATTATCATCTACTAATACAAAGTATTCACCATTATCTACACCATAATAATCAGATAAATGCCTGATACTATCATCTACATATACTGTACCTTCCATGGCTAAGTCTGCGTCCTCGAGACATTTGCGAATAAGGTTAAACAATACGAGGTTATCTTTTTCTTCTATTTTTCTAATATTCATATTTTATACCACCAAAGGAGGAAAATATTTTAAATCAATTATTAATCCTTTTATGCTTTCTATTTGGATTAAAACTACATTTCATAATTGGTCCAAAGACTAATTATTTTAATGATTTTCTCTTTTTCATAAATTTGATAAACAAGCCTGTGTTTTATATTTATTCTTCTAGAATACGCACCAGCTAAATCCCCTACTAGTTTTTCATAAGGGGGTGGATTTTGATAAGGATTATTTTTTATTATTTCAATTAGTCTTTTAGTTTTAACATCTAATCCTGCAATCTTTAGTTTTTTAATATCTTTAATTGAAGCCTTAGTATACATAATATTGTACATCACCAATTAACCTCGTCTTCTGATACTGTATCTGATAATGGTGTATTTAATCCCTTAGTTATAATGTCTTTCATCTTTGGTATACTTGATAAATATAATGTTTCCATAAGACTATTATAATCACTTTCACTAATTACAATGGCATTTCCATCTTTAGTAGTTACATGAATAGGTTCATTATATTTAATTGTAAGTTCAAGATTATTAAATAAGTTTTTTCTAAAATTAGTCGCATTTACATTAATCATTTCATGTACCTCCATTATTATTAAGTACATTATAATGTACGCAACCAACTTTATCAATACTTTTAATTAACATTCATAAATTAGTTTATAACTATGTCATTTATGGATCTTGAATAGCTAGTAATATTATCAACTAATTCACTTCTATTTCTACGACTAATAGGTAAATCCAGACCATTACTTAAAAAAATATCATTTTCAGTAATAGATTTAATATGATTATAATTTACTAGTATGCCATTATAGCACTCAAAAAAGCCATGAGTAAGCAAAAGATTTGATATGGACTTGATTGTAACTTTAGTATAATACTTTTTTTTATCAGTATGCCAGGTCACAACTCTATTTTTAAAATCAACATAAAGAATATCAATGGAGTTTAGAATGAAAAGCTCACGGTTCCAATTAAAAAGAACTTTGAAATGAGATTGACCAGATATGGTGTGAGAAATATCTAAGTTCACATTCATGATTTTAGATTTCATAATTTAGATTAATCCTTTAGACTGGTAAATTTATTATTAAACTTATGAAAATAATACTATAAGAATTAGAAAATGTAAATATGAAATTTTAAATAAGTTAAGAAAAAAACGTAGATTTTATAAAAAAAGAAATTTGACTTTTTTAAAACGAATTATAAAACAATATATATTTTAATCTGTACTTAAAGGTATAAAAGCCTTGAAATCAAGGGATTTTCTCTTCCTCAAAAAAAAATTCAAAAAACAAAAAATTCTTGTTGACATTAAATGGGGATTGAGATATAATACTATTCGTGTCACAGAGCGATACAAAATGAATTGCCAGAGACATACAAAAATAGTTTTATATCGGGGTGTGGCTCAGCTTGGCTAGAGCGCCTGGTTTGGGACCAGGAGGTCGCAGGTTCGAATCCTGTCACCCCGATTGTATGCGGGTGTAGTTCAATGGTAGAACACTAGCCTTCCAAGCTAGATACGTGGGTTCGATTCCCATCACCCGCTTTCTTATTCCGTAAAAAAGGAATATGGAAGCATTTTTTTTGTCTATGAGTCTGTAGCTCAGCTGGATAGAGCAACGGCCTTCTAAGCCGTAGGTCTGGGGTTCGAATCCCCACAGGCTCGTTTATTTTTCCAAAGTAGATACAGATGAAAACTATTTAGATTAACTTAATTATATCGCATTATTGTGTATATATATGGTGGGTATGGTGCAGTTGGTTAGCGCGCCAGATTGTGGTTCTGGATATCGTGGGTTCGAGTCCCACTACCCACCCTTTCGAATTTATATTCGAGGTATTGGGCTATCGCCAAGCGGTAAGGCACAGGACTTTGACTCCTGCATTCGCTGGTTCGAATCCAGCTAGCCCAGTTTAGTTATTATTAAGGGCGTGTAGCTCAGGTGGTAGAGCACTTGACTTTTAATCAAGTTGTCCGGGGTTCGAATCCCCGCACGCTCACTTAGAAAAATTCTTTTCTAAATTGATAATTTAATTATGCGGATGTGGCGGAACTGGCAGACGCGCTAGACTTAGGATCTAGTGGGAGACCGTGCAGGTTCGATTCCTGTCATCCGCATTATTTATGTAATCAATAAAGGTCAAAGAGTGTCAAAACGTTGTGAAATCAAGGTTTTGACACTTTTTATTTGTCAATAAATATCAATAATGGTCAATAGTTTGCCCCTAAATTGCCCCTAAATTCCCCCCAAGAAGAATAGTTAATGTTTTTCTAATAATGCCTATAAAAAAGCATTTGAAACTCTTTTTTCAATAATACCTAATAATACATAATAATCTGCCCATTTTTTGCCCATTGTTTATTGTATATTTCAGTAATAGTTAAAGCATAATTAAAAAGTTTAATAATTATTTATTTAATCTATAAGTTGAATGAAAAAAACAATTGGACATTACTGTAACTAAAGGAATATTATAACTAAAGTTGTACACTATTAAAGATAGTGCATTAAAG
>JAISGP010000035.1 GCA_031263035.1 Lachnospiraceae bacterium
CGGAATGGTTTTATCCATATTATTCATTACCTACAGTAACAGAAAAGGAAGATACTATTGATATATTTAAACCAGGTAAATATACAATAACTTATACAATTCCTAAGAGCTATTATGCAGACAATAATTCATTAACATATACATTGACTGTAAAAGATCCTAATGCTAGTTTGGATGTTACATCCGGAACTTTTGATAAATACAACTCAAATGAGAACAATAAAGACATATCAGTTAAGTTAGATAAAGGCAAATATGATTTAACGAGTATTACAAATGGAGAAACAGTACTCACAAAAGGAACAGATTATTCTGTGAGTGAGGATACATATACATTCCCTATAAGTTATTTATCTACATTAGAGAATGGAGATAATGTAATAACCTTTAATATGTCAGGAGGTACGTCGCCAACACTTACAATAAATGTACAAGATAGTACGCCTATAGATGCAGGTCTTGATTCTTCAGAAACTATCTTCGACAAAACTATGGGTAGTGATGATTATGATGATGTTTTAGTTAAACTAAACCCTGGATCTTATAGTTTACTTTCAATAAATGATAATGATTATTCTTTAGTTCAAGATCAAGATTATACAAATAAAGAAAATGATTACACTATTAAGAAAGAATACTTTAAAAATATTGATGAAGGTGACCATAACTTTGTTTTCAAGATGAGTGGAGGAACTAGTCCACAATTTACTGTACATATTGTAAAAAGCAAAGATATAAATGCAAGCGTTACACCTACTAGTGCTACTTTTGATAAAAACAAAAATAGTAAAAATCATAAAGACATTCAAGTATTATTAGACCCTGTGGTATATCAGATAAACGGTATAAAGAATGGTAATTATACCTTAGTAAAAGGTAAAGATTATTCAGTAAAAGAAAACAAACCATTTGTAGAAAACAGCATAAATAAATCATTAGATTTAGGAAACCTTAAAGAATTAAGTAAAAGCAATTACAATAAGTTTTCTATTTTAGATAATAAAGAAAACATACATAGTAAAGAAGCATTAAAAAATAAATCCAATAATTTGAATAAAGATGTTTTCAATCTAGGTATAAACAAAACTTCATATACTAATGATGAAATGGATGATGTTTTATATCTGATTAGAGATGATTATTTAGATACATTAAAGCCGGGAACTCATAAACTTACATTTGATGTTAGTAGTGGTGTGGATCCAGTTTTTACTATAAATATTTCAGATACAACTAAAAAGAAAGATGATAAAAATAATGGTAAGAATGATGGCAAATCAGATAGCGATAAAAAAGATACAGGAAATAAATCTGATGGAAATAAAGGTGGAAGTAGTTCATCTAACGGTGGTAGTGGCAAGATAAAAAATATTAATTCAGGTTCTAAACCTGTTAAAACTGGAGATTATGCTAACACTACTGAAGCAATTATGTTTATTCTTATTGGTTTAGGACTTTTATGCTATGTAGCTAAAAGAGTAAATAGGAGAAATTAGTCTATTTGAAAAAGAGTGTAAATAAAAAAAGATATTTTAAAGCTTTATTGTTATTAATTATGGTTGGAATTATTGCCATATATTATAAAAATAACAAGTCTATTAAAGCTGCAGATGTAGTAACAGATTATTATGAATTTCATTCTGATACAGGAGAATTACTTATAAAAAATACTTCTGGACTTGCTAATTTTGCAAATGATGAGAATATTGATTTAAGTAAAGTAACAACACTAACATTTGCAGATAGAATAACGAATATTTATACAAATAATTATGATGGACCTTTTGCAGGTTCTGCACTTACGAAAGTAAATTTAAACGATGTAACGTCAATACAAAGATATATGTTTTATGGCTGTAAGTATTTAACAGATATTGATTTGAGCAACGTGACATATATTGATAATAATGCTTTCAACGGTTGCTCTTCTCTAAAAAGTGTAAATATTGAAAATGTAACTTCTTTAGGGACTTTTGTATTTTATGGATGTTCAAGTTTGGAAGAGGTTGAAATATCACCACAACTTACTTCCACAAATATGAATACCTTCTCAGGAACTGCTTTAAAGACGATTGATTTGAAGAATGTTACATCGATAGGTCAAAATGCATTTAGTGATGTATCTACATTAACTGAGGTACAGGGAACAAATATTAAATCTGTAGCTTATAGTGCGTTTGTTTCTTGTGATAATTTAACTAGTATTAATTTACAGAATGCTAACGAGATTGCTCAACTAGCATTTTGGTATTGTAGTAAATTATCGGATGTTACTTTTCCTAACACGGCAGCTTATTATAAAGACGCATTTACAGGATGTGCATTAGACTTAAGTGATGGATACCCGAATGGTGGTTCGCTAAATAGTTTTAGTTCACAGAACCCAAATGTATATTTTACCTTGAATAAATATTCAGATACAATTGGGGAAAATGAATCTTTTGAGGCACCAATTGCTCAGTTTAAAACAAAGTCTGGAACTAATCTAAGTGATTTAGTTTCATCAAAACCAGAATGGTTAGCAAGTGGAATAAGTGTTCCAACAGTTACAGAGTCTGGAGATGAATTTTTAAATAAAGAGGGTGTTTATTCAAGAACATATACAGCCAATAGCTCTTATGCTAATTTAGATACGACAACGCAGTTATATACATTAACAGTTAAGAAAGGGAATGTAGTAACAGACGATTATGAATTTGATCCAGAAACCGGAAATCTTTTAATAAAAACAAATAATGGAATTTTAGGATTTTCTGAGGATACTAATATTGATGAAGGAAAGATTACGTCAGTATCATTTGGTGACAATATTACATCCCTTTTAGATGATGACAATTCTGCTGTTCCTTTTACTGGAACAAAAATAACAAAAGTAGACTTAAATAAAGTCACAAGTATTGGCTCATATGTATTTTGCAATTGTTATAATTTGACAGATATAGACTTAAGTAAGGTAGAACATATTGGACGAGCTGCATTTGCAGCTTGCGATGATTTGCAATCTGTAGACATTAGTAGTTGCAAATATATAGGCAATGGGGCATTTGTTTGTCCAATTCTAACGTCTTGTAAATTTCCGGATTCTGCGGTTTATGAAACAAATGCTTTTGAAGGTTGTGCATTAGATTTAAGTAATGGTTATCCTAAAGGAGGTAGCATTGATTCCTTTAGTAATCAAACACCAGAATGTTTTCTTTCGTTAAATAAAACAAAAGAAACCATTAAGGTAGAAGACGATTTTATACCCCCTAAAATTGTTTATAAAACTCAAATAGGTACAGATTATAGGCAATTAATTAAAAATAAACCGGAGTGGTTAGCTTCAAATGCTCGTTTACCTAAAATGAAGGAAAGTGGAGATGATTATAATACAAATCAAGTAGGAGTATATGATCATGAATATTTTGTATATGATAATGTGTATACCAACTGTAATTCATTACATTTTATATTAACAGTACAAGAAACGGATGCAACAATAAGTCCAAATAATTGTACATTTGACAAAAATAAAGATAGTACAGATTACAAAGATATTACTATAACTATAGATAAAGATGGCTATGATTTAAATGACATAGTAAATGGGAGCAATAGCTTACGTGATGGTACTGATTATGTTGTGGACGGAGATAAATATACAATAAAAAAAGCATATTTATCTTCTTTGGAAAATGGTGATACTAAAATTGAATTCAAAATGAATAGTGGTGTTAACCCATTATTAACTATTGAAATTAAAGATTCAACACCTGTGATAGAGAAAGATGCAAGTATTAATCCTAGTGAAGCTATTTTTAATAAAACAGAAGGAAGTGATGGTAATAATGATATTATAATCACATTGAATAAAGAGAGCTATTCTCTATCATCTATTACAGATGGATTAGGTGATACATTAGTTAAAGATACAGACTATAGTGTAAATGGTGATAAGTATACTTTTGTTAAAAAATATTTTTCCAAATATGAACCGGGAGAAAATTGCCAGATACAGTTTGATATGAGTGGAGGAACTTCGCCAATTTTATATGTTTCCATTGTTGAAACAAGGGAGATTAATGGAAGTATCTCACCAGTTACAGCTGCTTATGATAAAAACCCTAAAGGGAAATATCATAAACCTATAGTAGAAACATTAGAGTTTGCTGCCTATGATTTAAATAGTATTAAAAATGGTAGTTATAAACTAGTTGAAAATAAGGATTATGTAAAACGAACCAGTAAATCATCAAGCAATATTCAACTAGTCAATGTAAGTAATAGTTTAATATATGAGATAAAAGAAGAATATTTAAATAAATTAAAAAACGGAACAGCTAAAATCACCTTTGACTTAAACGGAGGAACAGATCCGGTGCTAACATTATCCATTATGGATACCTCATCAAAAGATGGAGACAATGGTGGAAATAACGACGGTGGAAACTCTGGAGGAAACGGTGGGAATAATAATGGTGGAAACTCTGGAAATAATGATGGAAAAAATGCTAGTGGAAATACTGGAAAGAATGGTACCTATGGAGGTCAAAGCAATAGATATTCAGGAACTCTAGGAAGTAACATTCCTATAAAAACTGGTGATAGTGCGAATGTAGGA
>JAISGP010000064.1 GCA_031263035.1 Lachnospiraceae bacterium
GAATTGATGAAGGAATTATGTGATTAATGTTTTATATAAATTCCAATATTTAAAGAAATTTTGTATATAATTATCTGCATTTGTAAAATATTGATATATCTTTATTATTTGCAAAGGTACTTCATTCGAAAGTAATTAAATCTGTACTTTTATTCATTTTTTATATATTGATAATCATAATAAAATATCATTACATTTCATCAATATTTGCTTGAAAAATATCAATATAAATGTTATTTTAATAGTATTATTTGTAAATTATTACAATTAATGGCGAAAAATTTCTAAACAGGAAAAGGAGAAAAAGAAATGAAAAAGGTAAAAATTACTAGCATACTTCTTAGCGTATTAATGCTAGTACTATTGGTTTGCGGTTGTAGTGCTAAACCTACTGCGGAAAGCTTGCTAAAAAATGGTAACAAAAAACTTAGTGATGCAAAATCACTAGACATGGATTTAAAGGGAAACTTTGATATCCAGATGACCATCAGTGGATACAACGCTTCAGTAAAAGCAGGAATTGATACTAATTTCAAATATGCAAATGAAAGTAAAATTGCATATATGAAAGGTAATGTTAATTATGAAATGTTAGGTATTAGTAAAAAACTTCCTATCGAACTTTATGAAGCTTTATCTGAAAAAAGTATAGAAACATGGACTAAAATTGATAACGCTTCAAAATGGGAATACGCCAAACAAACTGCTGATTTATCTAAATATTTTGGTAAAGAAGATGTTATGAGTTTATATGGCAACTTAGATACTATAAAGGATAAATTCGAACTTAAAAAGGATAAAGAAGAATACAATAAAACTGATTGTTATGTTGTATCAGGAAAAATCACCGGTGCAGACTTAAAGAAATCAATCACTGATAAAGATACAAAAGAAGTTATTGACGAATTATATAACCAATACAATCTTAAAGATTTATCTTTCGATGTAAAATACTATTTTGATGGTAAAACAAAAGAACCTGTGGCTATAAAAATTGATATGGCTAAAGGAATTGCTGATTTATGGAAGGGAATTAAAGAATCTGGTAAACTTCCAACAGAATATAAAGATGCAGACCTTTCTGCAAAAACAATGACTTTTGAACTCATTATTAATTCAACTAACAAAAATAATGACTTAAAAGTTCCTCAAGAAGTTAAAGATAACTCAAACAAGAGTACAGATGCAGCTTCTGACTTTAGTTCAATTTTATCATAACAAAAGCTAAATCTCTTTTAATTATGCAAATTAAAATAAAACTATATTTCCTTTTATAGCTTTGTATATACACAAGTATTAAAATTTAAATTTTGTTCTTCATAGTTTAATAATGGAATAAATTTATTGATTATTAAAGTTAGAAATAATATTTGAAATTACAAACACCCCACATTCTCAATTTAAGATGTAGGGTGTTTTTATTTGCATATAACATACTTTAGCTTCATAGTATTTCTTATACTAAATCCCTTCTTTTATATCTATATAATCCAATAACAACACATACAACACTTATTATAAAAAAGCTTATATATACTGGATTAGATACTTTACTAAGTGGTGCTCCCTTCATCCATCCAAAAGGACTAATTTTCAAAAACCAAAGAGGCACTTTAAATAAATCTTTCATTATAGTTAATAAAAACATTATGCTAAGATAAAAATATAAAAATGGATAAAAGCTAGGAATAGCACTAATAATTAAAGCCCCTATTAAAACAAATACTATTAATACACATAAATAAGACAAATAACCTTTGAAGATAAAAGCCATACTTAAATGTTTTCTACTAATACTTGCAAATAAACTTAAATATGTGATTGTATAAATCAATACACCTGATATTAAACTTCCAAAAACATATGTAAAATATACTTTTTTATGACTTACAGGCTTAGATAGCAGACTATCAAAGGCACCACTTTTCGCATCTTTTTCTTCCCTATAAAGTACAACTAAAGCAGCAAAAATACTAAAGAAAACTATCATTAAAATCGCCATAATACTAAATTGCTGAAACAATTCTCTCTTAGCTGTATTTGCACTTACTCCCAAAATAAGTAACATATTTTTATTTCCATTTGCTAAAGTAGATAAACTGTTAGACAATCCTCCATACATGACTGCCAAAAGCTCCACTCCAACCAACCAAAAAAATATAGTTTTTCTTTCATTTCGAATAAATATAGTTATAAATCCCTTTAATGCAAAACTAGCTTTTTTTCGTCCTCTATTTTTTTCATTTATAAATCCAGTATTAATATCTCTTTTACCAACTAAATAAATTCCAACTACACTAAAAATAACTCCTGAAAATAAAGGCAAAATTAGGTATTGCAAATTAAGATCGTAATACACATGCATACTTTCCAACCAATTAAATGGAGAAAATATCCTTAGACTATCAAAATTTTTAACATCAATTACAGAACGGAAGAAATAAGCAATTCCTAAAATAAAATAACAAGTTGCATTTACAGTTCTTACATCACTAAAAATCTGGGAAACTAATATGGCTAAGCCACCAAACATAAATATAAAAGCTCCAATTATTGCTGAAAAGGCAAATGCACTTTTTATATTTTGTCCCTTCATATTTGCAAATGCTAAACATAAAAAAATCAAAATAGTTGTAACTACACTTACTAAAATCACTTCTATAAAACTTGATATTTCTGGCACTCTTCTTTTTATGGCTTTACTTAACATTAATTCTGTAGAACCATTTGCCTCTGCCATTCTAGTGCCCTTAACCCCAATCTGAATTCCCATGACTGAACCAAGTGCTCCCATTAAAGGTAACATTACTGCACCATACGCTATAGCAATATTGTAGTGATTAAGGTCTGGAATTTTGCAAAACATTATTGTCATCATGGGTGTTTTAAACATTTCTATTAATTTTACAACTGATGAAGAATTTCCATATAAATCTTCAAGCTTATAAAGTCCTGCTGCCACCATGGAAACCAAAACAAGAATCCAAATAATATTAAGAATTAAATCTCTTTTTAGATATGCAAATATAAGGCGTGATAAATTATTCATAATCCACCTCTTTATCGTAATACCACATAAACATCTCTTCTAGAGATGGCTTTTTTATTTCCAAATCAGTAATGTTTTCTTTAGACAATTTTTCTAAGGCAGATGCTATATCTTTACTATCAATTTTAAATTCCTTTTTTATTCCATTAATAGTAGCTTTAATTTCTAATTTAGATAAGCTATTCATCTCACTTATAGAACCATTTTCAACAATATGCCCTTCCTTTATAATTGCTACTCTCTCTACTACTTTTTCAACTTCTGAAAGAATATGAGAACTTAGAAGAACAGTTTTTCCACTTGCCTTTAATCTTAAAATTTCATTTTGAAAATTTAATTCTTGTAATGGATCTAATCCACTAGTAGGCTCATCAAAAATATACAATGGCACATCCAAACTTAAAGCAGCAATTAAAGCAACCTTTTGGCGATTTCCCTTAGAATATGTCCTTGCCTTTTTCCTTTGTTCTAAATCAAATACCTTTATTAATCTATCCGTTTCCTTAGACCATCTCTGCCCACTCATCTTTAACAATAAATCAATGATTTCTCCACCTGTCAAATTGGGCCATAAAAATACATCCCCAGGAACATATGCCAAATTCTTATGAGTCTTAACAACATCCAAAGAAGCATCTTCCCCTAAGATTTTTATACTTCCCTCATCTAAATGCATCATTCCCAACAAACACCTAATTGTTGTTGTTTTACCTGCTCCATTTGGACCTAAGAAGCCAAAAATCTCTCCCTCATCTATAGAAAATGAAACTTTATCAAGTGCTTTAAATTTTCCAAAACTTTTACTTAAATCCTTTATTTCAACAACTTTCATATTTGCCACCCCGCCTTTAACATAATTTGTGATATTTCCTTCTCACTATAAAAAAGCAAATACTAAAACATTATTTTTTCTCAGCAAGTAAATCTCGAATTTCTTCAAGATAATCTAGCTCATTCTTTACAGAAACAGCCTCTTCCTCTTCTTTCTTTTTACCAATAGTACGTGCCTTATTAATAGCTTTCACTATTATAAATAGTACAAAAGCTGTTATAATAAATGTAAGCAATGCATTTATAACTAAGTTAAAATCAATGGTCTGCCCGCGAAACTTCACAGCAAGTCCTTCAATCTTTCCAGAATTATTGCCCGTGATAAATGTAATAATTATTGCTACTAATGGTGTAATTAAACCTGTAACAATACTATTTACAATTGCTGTAAAGGCACTACCTATTACAACTCCTACTGCCAAATCAATAACATTTCCCCTCATAACGAAATTCTTGAATTCTTTAAGCATATAATGTTCTCCTTAAATTGAAATGTGTATCTCATCTTTAAAAGTCACTATATCATATTAATGGGTTTATTTATTGAATAGTTTCTTTGTATCTTACTATAATTTAGCTTTTCATTCCGATGGATTTTGACTTTTCACTCCGATGGATTTCAACTTTTCATTCCGATGGATTTCGACTTTTCATTCCAATGGATTTCCACTTTTCATTCCGATGGATTTCCACTTTTTATTCCGATAGATTTCGACTTTTCACTATACTATATTTCAGGTTTTCACTATACAAATTTACAGCTTTTCACTATACTATTTTTTTGAGTTTTCAATCCATACCCTTATTCCCTGGCACACCAAGAATACTAAAAGTACAGCTTCCACAAAATAATAAGATACAAAATCACTTTCACCAAATCCAAAACTTAAACTCATAAAAATTACTGCAAAAACAAAATATATTACCACATCATATGTTTTAGCTATCTTCTTCTTTTTCATAAATCTATAATTCAAAAGTATTGGAATTGGTATAGAAATAAAAATAGAACCTAAAAATCTTAAGATATAATTTATTGGCATCATTTGCTTTATTTCCCCATTTGCAAATATAAGAAATCTAGCCATACCCATTTTGTTCTCGCCAAAATAATATATTGCAAATGCAGCAACTAAAAGTATTACTTGAAATACTCTTAAAACAATGCAAATAACCTTTTTTAATTTTGACTTTTTTTGTATCTCCATCAAAACTGCCTCCATAAAAAAAATTTTTATTCTTAGAAATATTAATCAATACTTTCACTATAATTTTAGAACACCCTGCTTATTTCATTATATCTATTCAACCTGACATAAATTAAGGACACCAAGTTATCCTTGATGCCCTTAATTGTATATTGAAAAATCTTATAGTTCAACTCATTATTCATAGATTGTATATTATGAGAAGCTAAAGCTTCTCCTGTTGAAACATAAATGTTTCAACCGCGTTATTTCATAACGCTAATATACTAGCTCAAAGCATAGCTTTTCGCTAAATTGCTCGTTCAAAAGCATACCTTCTTAGAAGGAACGTTTTTGAACTTCGCACAATTTACATTATGACTTAACTGCCTTATCATCAGACAACTTTCCAACAGTTGTATATTTCACATCACCTGTAAGTGGATCCCCAATTTGCACTGGATTAGAATTATCCATTTGCCACTGGAACCATCCTCCGTCATAAACAGACATATTTGTATAACCTTCTTGATACATTATAAAGAAAGGAATTGTTGCTCTCCATCCTGTTCCACAATAAAATGCCAACTGATTATCCAAAGTAGCTTTTGACTCTTTAAGATAATTTGCAAGGACATTCGTGCCAACAACAGTGCCATCTATATTCAAATATGCACCCTCATCTGTATTATGTCCCCAAATTGCACCCTTAGGCTCACCAGCTTTTTTAATGTAAGAATATCCACTAGTCTTACCAAGAAATTCATCTTTACTTCTAATACTAACAAGTTTAAAGTTAGAATTTGATTTCAACTCTTTTTTAACTTGATCAATAGACATAATATATTCCGGATGTGCAGGCACTTTTACGCCAAATTCCTTATCTGTACTCTTTGGTTTCACAAGTCCCTTATCAGTTTTATATCCTGCCTTAGTCCATGCATTCATTCCACCATTTAGAACCTTAACATTCTTAACGCCTTCATATAACATTGCAAATGCAACCCTTGTGGCAGCAGCATCTTTCCCGTCAACTCCATAACAAATGAGGGTCGTATCGGACGTTATACCAAAATCTTTGCAAACATTTGCAAGTTCATTTGCAGACTTAATATTCCAATATTTGCTTTCCTCAATATTATCCGTATTCATATGAAATGCACCAGCAATATGAGCCTTTTTATAATCTTTTGCAACAGAATCCTTGCCCCAAGAACATTCCAGAATTATATAATTCTTAGATTCCGGCTGATTACCATCGATAACACTCTCAAGCCACTTAGGGCTTACAAATACAGTTTTTTCAGAAACTTCATCTGCTTTTACATCAGATTTTTTAGTTTCTGTAGAACTGCTGCTCTTCTTACTACTTCCGCAAGCTGTTAAACCAAATGCCATAACAAGACATAATGTAACAGCTAATAGTTTTTTCATTTTCATCTTCAAACCTCTCCTTTATTCGTTATTTGTAGCCACGCCTGCAAATTAAAGCAAGCTAAGTATACGCCTAAAGGAAGGGGAATACTAATAGATAATATTTATAGGGTTATAGATTACTTCTATTTGAACAATCGGGGCGATACTATGTGAATTTGAACTTTGTAAAAGTATATGCCTATTTTGGGGGGGCGGTCTACTCTTACAATTTGAGGGGGAGAGTTTGTAATTGTGTGAAAGTGGGGAGAGAAAAAGCACTCACATGTCTAGGGATACGAGTGCTTAGTCTGTGCTATTTCATTTATAAGATTTCATTTACTAAATACTCTTCGAAATTATTATAAATTTTTTCTGGTATACCTTGTGGAACCGTTTGATAAACTTCCCCGTTTGATTTTTGCCAAATAACAATTCCATCCATGCCCAGATTCTCTATAACATACATATCTGAATACTTAGGAAGAATATATTGCCGTTGTTGTGATGTTGCATTCACCACATTTAAATATTCTGGACCTATTACACCAGTCAATTCATCACTTTCAAGTGTAATTTGTCCAAAATTAACCAGATATTCTTTAAAATCTGTTGCAAAGCTTATCCCTAGCTTTTCTTCTGCTAGTTCAACTTCTTCTTCATAGTTTCCATTTAATTTGCACCCGATAGATTGTAATTTTTGAACAATGCTCATTTATTTAATCCCTCCTCTAATTGTCTAGCTCTTGCTTTCCAATAATCTATCTTTTGTTGTCGAAAAGCTTTTCTATCAATTTCACTTGTTTTCCCTATTTCATGGAGTTCCTTGAAATTTCTATGATGAACTGACTGTTCCAATTCAGCTAAAGGAGAATCCATTTTTTGGCCAACATGATGTAACTCAATTGGGTTTCCATCTTTTCCAATTGGTGCTAGTCCTTCTTTCATCCGTTCGAGGTTTGACTCAACCACTTCTCTTCCTTCTTTAATCCTTGGTGTCATTTTATCTAATTCTAAATCTATTTGTTTTAAGGCTTTACGACCATTAACTAAACCTTCTTCTAGCTTTTGAGACTCAAGGATTTTTAATTGAGTAGGAGGAATTTTAGCTGCTTCTATTATTTCATCAGAAAATTTAACTACTTTTTCACCAACTTCTTTCCCTAACTTTTCGATAATTTCTTTTGTCCCTTTTTTCGTTATCTCTCTAACATTTTTCTCTAAAGTCCCCTTTATAACTTTTTCAGAGCCTTCTTTTACAACTTTTTCTCCTGTTTCTTGGGCTACCTTCTTTACGACAGTTTCCGTACCTTCTCTAACTACTTTTTTGGTCCCTGCTTCAGCCACTTCCTTAACAGCTTTCTTTACACCCAGCTTCGTTGCAACAGAACCACCTTTAATTGCACCATAGCCTGCTCCAGCCGTCACAGCACCAACAGCTATAGCTCCTACATCAATTCCAGCATTCATCGCAAAAGCTTTCCAATCACCATCTTTTATTGCATTGTATTCCGCGACTCCCGGGAGCATTTCCGCTGCAAACTTCCCTGCATCACCATATCTCCCCATATCTGGAATAACTTTCGAAACATAATTTTTATGAAATTTTTCAACAGATTTATGAATGCTGTCACCAGTTTTTTCAATTTTTTTTTCGAATGAATCAAACGTCTTTCCCAATTCAATTTCCATTCTTTACAACCTCCTTTGTCAATATATTACAAATTTCATCAATCTCCCCACTAGAAAAATCTTTTGTCTTTTTGTCAACAAAAATACGTAATGTATTTGGGTTTTCTGATGAAATAAAAGTTTCTAACACTATCTTAGTGAGTCCTAAAATATCAAATAGAAGTTCTTGAAGAATTGAAATAGAATCCTCGTTCCACAACATTTGTCCGCTATGATTTCTGTAAGTAACCAACATCATTGAAAGCAACTTATGATTTTCGCGAGTAATTTCAAGACTTTTTAAAGAGATAGCTAATTCTTCAAACTGAATCTCTTCTCCTGATAACCACGGTTGCATAATTGCACGAATAATATTTGAACGAGATTCTCGAATTGGTTTAATTTCAGTAGGATTTACGTTAACATATGGTGTTTCTATAACATTTGCCTTATCAACCATTGTTAACACTGGACTAATCCAGTCATTTTGATAAACTACAGCAACTCCACTCGGTAATTTTGCAATTTCATTCACTTGGTCCGATGTAAGTCCCATAGAATGTCCAACAGTTTCACGATCATTTACTTCTGGCGTACGCAACACAATTTTTGTATTTGTATTTTTAATCGCTGAAAGATCAACAGATGATGGTGACTGATCGACAATAATAAATCCCTCCCCATATGCGCGAATTTCAGCAATCGTGTTCGTCAACATTTCAACAGACTTTCCAATTAACTCAGATTTACCAACTGAAGAAGTATTTTTCAATAAATTATGTGCTTCTTCTAATACCGTAACATGTTTGGTTCCTACATTGCTTTCAGATTTTTGATTGCTACGATATTCATTCAAAACATAAACCATAATCCCCATAATGAGTGCCTTTGTTTCACCAGATTTTACACGACTGATGTCTAAAATACAATTTTCATCAAAAAGTTTTTCATACGGTGTTTGTTCCGCAGTAAAAATAAATTTATTCAATCCAACAGTTAATGATTTTGCACGAGTGACTAATGCACCCGTGTAATTTCCTTTAACCTCCGCAGAATAATCTGTTTCATCAATTAGTTTTCCCAATTGTTCAGATAAGATTTCAAAATCCGGATATTCCAAATCCTCATCTTCAAATGTAGATGAACCTAAATCCCAACCAACTTCTTCATAAGATTTTAGAATGGCTTCTTTGAAAAACGCAGGCATCGCGTCATACATTGGCCAACAAACACTGAAAATTTCTACCAGACCATCAACGTGCTCTAAAACATGAATTGATTCTGGAAACTTAAATGGATTTAAATTAATTAATGGTGCAATATTGGGATTTGTAGAATATATATTCACATCCTCCCAGTTTCCAAATACATCTTTATATTCACCCTTTGCCGGCTCCACAACTAAGAACGGAATTTCATCTTGATGCAATTCATTCAATAGCTGATAAACAGTATTTGACTTTCCAGAACCAGTAGACCCCGTAATAAACGTATGCATATTCAAACTCTTATTGTCTAATTCAACCTTTTTATCTGTTATGCGACCCAAATCAAACACCTTACCAAGGGTAATTCTTTCTTTAGGATTAGACAATTTATTACTTGAAAACAATTGATACGTATTCACTTCTTTTCCAAATTCAGCATGCTCAATCACAGATAAACCAGGTACAGTATTACGAGGCAAACCAAGATGTAAGCCAAGTTCTTTTCCACTCACAAAGGTTGCTGCAGATGTAAAAGAATTTGGTTGATTTGTAGAAACATCCATCCCATAAATAAACCGAGGATGGATAAAACGTGACAAACATTGAGTTAGGGAAGAAACATCCTCATTCCACGAATTAATTGCTGAAGCTTCTTCACCAGAATTTTCTCCATTCATTAAGGAACGATAATTACTTGCAGCAATTTCGGAAGTCGCCATATCATCTGATATAAAATAGGCTGCTACATTCCACATCCCATAACTGTCAAATTCATTGACACGTTTCAACTGATTATCAAGCAATTGCATCATATCTGTCACAGCTTTATTTTCTGTCGTTGTGGTAATTGATTTTGAATTTGTTGATGATAACTGAGATGCTGGAGCAAAAGAATTAATCAAGCTTCCTAAGGAATTTCCAATTTGTGAGCCAATCATTGTACCAAACATATTTTCAGGCATTTTCCCTCCAACAGAAGAACCAATTACAGCACCTGCTACACTAGCTACTGCACCACCAATCATAGTAGCTTTTTGTTTACTATTCATTTCAAAAAATGATTGGCTTCTTGATTCAGAACTTGATTCGCCAGTATTAAATTGAATTTTTTGCAATGATGATAGTTGTGTATAGAGCTCTTGATATTCTTTTCGTAAGTACTGAATATCTGACTTGGGCATGTTTTCAGCTAACAAGAGTGCAATGTATTTTCTACCATCCATCGCTAATACAAGTTTTTCCAGTCCTTGTGTAAATTGCTCATTTACTTGTTCCTGCTTGTTTTTTGCATCTCCAACAACACTCACGCTTGCAACATTTTGCAGACTTTTGATTTTTTTAGATAATTTACTAATTTTAATGCGGTCTTCATTTTGAATTTTTACTCCTGTAAAATGACCAATCATTGTATTTTTCAACGTATCTCCTAATGTAACCGTCGAGCGCTCATCGCCATTTGAACGAATGCCTAAATAAAAGTCAGTTTTTTCTCCGTCAGAATCAAGTAAAACAAAAACTGCGGCTTTATAGGTTTGCAAAGTATTGAATACTGTGGTAAATTTTACCGTTGCTTGTTCACCTTTTTGATATACCATTTCCGTTATTTTATACAGACGAATGTTTTTAATAACATCTTCTTCTAAATTCTCTAACTGAAATTTTTCGAATGGAATAATTTCCATTTCTGACAAACGTAAAAGATTACGCTTACGAACTATTTCATCGAAAATTTCTAATTGTATTTCATACTGTTGGGGAGCGGTTAGTCCTTGAAAACTAACTACATCACCATTATATTTTGATACCTCATTTTCATTCATTTATTCCACTCTCTCCTCAATTACTTTTACTTTATCGTCAAACGCATTTAACCAATCATTATCTTCGTTCAGTTTTTGTTCTTCATAAGACAATTGGCCTGCGATCTCGTTTTTAGTTGCAACCGTTTGGGCAATCATTTCTTCAAGATGTTCATGATAGATTTCCGCAAGTTGATTATAGTAATCTGACAAATAGCTATTCAATTCTCTGATTCTCTTATCTGAAAAATCATTCACTACTTGTAGCGCAAGATCTCTCCAATTTTCAATTGAATATGTAACTTCTTCAACCAATTCATCTGTCGAACGATTATCAAACAAGCTAATAGCCTTTCCAATAAGGTCTTGTTCAACCATTCTTGTTTTTCTATTCTCTAAAAATTTTACAGATAGGTTTTCGACATCCTCAATATCATCTTTAAAGTTAGTTTCAACATCAATCGTAAAGTTATCATTTGCACCTGAACTATCATACAATAAAGTGAAGTCTTTTTTTATTTTCGTCAATTGTTCTTTAAACTCTGCATCTAAAATTTCATTAAACTTTTTACATTGCCCATTGATATCAGAACTATATTCTATTGCACCTCTTTTTGCTTCTTCATCACTAGAATATTTATTTTTTTTCTTTTTCCAATTCAAGATTCGCCTATTAAGCTCTTTTTGAATATCAATAAATATCTCCGGAATTTGCCAAATATCACGCTGAATAAATTTTTCATTTACTTCTTTGAGCAAAGAGATTAATTTCTCTAAATCATCTATTTGATTATGCACATCTTCATTTTGAATTCTAACTCGCTCATTTTCAAAACGTAAAACTTGTCTGATATTTAATATTTCACATCGAAAAACTTTAATGGAATTCGCAATTGACGTGACCATTGGATTTGTCTCCAAATACTCTTTCAACTGCCAATCATCTGTTGATTGTAAGATTTTAGGACAAATGATTCCTTTGTCTTGAATGAACCGTATTGTTTTTTGCTGATTTAGCTCTGGATGAAGTAAGAAAAACATCTGATTCTCATCAACATCCTCACGTGTTAAAAGATAATCAATAAATTCAATAATGATGGTTTTATTTTTATTCTCAATATATAACAAAATCGGCGTGTCAGCTAATTCATCCGGAATCTCTTCAATTGAATTTGCAGCTTCCACAGTTATGCTTAAATCTGAATTTTTTTTAATTTCGGTATTTTCAGTGCCCATGACCAGTAGATTATAAGGTTCTTCAAAAATTTCTGAATGATTCTCTCTAAATTTTGCTTCATCAAATTGTCTATTAGGTATTTTCTTTAGCCAATTTAATAAAGAATGTACCTTGTTATATTTAGTTAAAGAACTTTCAATTTCATTAACTAAAATTAAGCGAATATCTGCTGGAATAGTTTGTCCACCTTTTGTGTGATCAGACTCTAAAGAAACACCTGCTTGGAGAAATGATTGTTGTAAATCAGTAAAATCAGCATTTGTGCCCGTAAACTCTAAATCGAAATCATACCCATTCATCTCATCATGAAAGATTCTTGGAAGTTGGGTAATCCACGACTGAAGTTTTTTTGAAGAGTATTTATTTACAACACTGTTAATTTTGGGTGCTTCTCCATTGAATTTCACATTTGTTTCGAGTAAATATGGATTGTAACTTAGCTCTACTTTTACCATTTTCATTTCTCCAATTGATTAATTTTCATTTCTATAAGAATTGTGCTATTTGATTTATAACTTTTAGATAAAGAACATTTTATTAAACTATCTATATAATATCATGCTCGTTAAACGTAAATATGAATTTTCCAAGAATTTTACATCTTGTGATATATTCTTTTATTACGTTCTTATGTTTTCATTTTTTTTATCTTCATGCTATAATACTTGTAAATGTCAATATAAATTTGTACAAAAAGTGGAAAATAATAATGTACAAATTCCTTTTTATCTTTCAGCTTGATTCCCTAAAAAGGTTTGCTTTTCTTTTAATCGATATGACGGTCCTTTTATAGAGATAATTGATGAATGATGTAGCAGACGGTCAAGTACTGCATTTGCTAAAGTTGCTGAGCCAAATATATCT
>JAISGP010000107.1 GCA_031263035.1 Lachnospiraceae bacterium
CATTTCTTGGTTTTTCTCCGCTGCTTTTCGACAGCTTGACTATATTATCATTCAATGGTGAAACTGTCAATAAGAAATTTTAGTTTTTTTGTGTATAAAATATGTCCACTCCTTCATACATCTATATTTTAATTTCTCCTCACATAAAATCAGCTCAAAAATCCCATAAATAAAGGCTTTTTAGGCGACTAACTTTTATTATTATTTTTTAATATTTTTTTTAACTCTATTTTTTAACTCCAACTATTTTATGCAGCATCTCTTAATCAAGAACATTATTATAAAATCTGAATTTTTCTGTATTACTTTATGAAAATATGTATAAGCTTTTGAACCACAGGCAAGAAATATATGATTGGCAAAAACATTGCTGGAGATAGATTTGCATAGTTAATCCTAACACCTAACATATCTAAACCTATTGCAGTTACGATAGCGCCTCCTACTGCACTAACACCATCCATGGATGCTGTTGTAATAAAAGGCGTTATAAGACCTGCTAATAAAGCTATTGCCCCTTCATATACGAAAACAGGGAATATTGAAAACCCTACACCTATTCCTAGACTTCCCACCATAATAATTGCAAATGTTCCATCTAGTATACCTTTAGTAAACAACATAGAATAATCATGAGATAATCCCCCTTGTAGTGGTCCAAGGATTGCCATACTTCCTGTAATGTATAGAATACTAGCTGTTGCAAATGCGTAACTGAATTTTCCCTTCTTGCTTTCACCACTATTAAGGATTATGTCTTTCTCAATTATATCTTCTGTGCTTTCTTCCTCAGAAGATTTTTTCGTTACTAACTTACTTATAAAATTACCAATATTTTCAAATCCTTTATCTACTTTTATTATTTCACCGATAAAGGCACCTAAAACCAAACTAACTAAAAAAAGAATTACACTAACATCTTTATTTCCCATAGCTTTAACTACACTATTTATCCCAATAAACATTGTAGATAAACCAAGTACTCTTTTTATTGGAACCTCGTATTTTGATGCTTTTTTAAATAATGACCCAATTAATGAGCCCACAATTATTAAAATACAATTTACTATAACTCCTAGCATATTCCCCTCACAGTTTAAAATTCTCTATATTATTTTAAGTCACTTTATGTCGCCTTCATATGTAGATATTTGAATAGTCAAAGCCCTTTATATTAGTGTTGTGTAATAACATTGTTAAAACATCTATGTTTCAACACGATAAGCTCTAACTTCTCATAACATTCTAAAATAAATTATAAATACTTTGCTTATTTCCTTCAAAATTTAAGAAAAAGTCCTATTCTTATAGTATTACTTGCACTTCTCTATCAACAACAAGTTCATCTTTACTAACCTGACAGTCAAAAGCAAAAGCCTTAACTCCATTTGCAACGACTTCTTTTAAAGTATTGCCAAATTCTGGATGAGTATCATAATTTGGAGAAAAATACTTCACACCTTTCATCTGCACTATAAAGACAACTAGGGCTTCGTACCCTTCAGTAACGCACTTTGCCAATCCCCGCAAATGTTTTACTCCTCTTTCTGTAGGTGCATCCGGAAAGAAAACTGCCCCGTCTTTTTCCAAAGTTACACCTTTTACTTCAATAAATATTTTCTTTTCCTTGGTCTCTACATAAAAGTCAAATCTGGAATCACCATGTTTCTTCTCTCTTTTAATATAAACAATATCTTTAATAAATTTCCCCGATTGCAAATATTCTTCAAAAACTTGATTTGGTGCTTGACTATCCATATTTATCAGTCGCCTAGTAAATTGATTTTCTTTAAATGAAGCATTAGTATTCAAATTATTTATATTATTATTTATAAAATTAAAATCTTTTTCCCTATCTGCTTTATATGAAGATAAATCTTTTTCTGTATCTTTATACACTGAAATCAAATCATACTTTGTTTTTCGTTCAGGTTTATCAATTTTTGTTAAAATCACATCTGCATTTGGAACTAGTAACTCCTTACATCTTCCCGTATTCTTAACGTGAACAGTTTCTTCTTTTCCATCTATAGAAACATTTGCAATAAATCTATTTGGTCTATTTATAAATCTAGCCTCTACAATATTGTTATAACGCATTTAAAAACCTTTCAATCAACTATATATAAAACTTATCTATACTTTTACAATAGTTTAAGATAATAAGTCATGTACATAAAATTAATTCAAACCTTCAATCCAACTTGAAATAATCTCTTTATTAACCTTGCCATTTAGTAATTTCCCAGATTTCCACTGACATGCTGGGCATACTTTTTTCATTCTATCTTCTGCCTTCTTAATATCACTACCACCAGAAGTTGCAAATGGAATTATAACTTTATTAGTAAAATCATATTCTTCCAAAAAAGTATCGATTATTCTTGGTTCAACGTACCACCAAATTGGAAATCCCAAATATATCTTGTCATATTCAGAAAGATTATCAATCCTATCACTAATCTCTGGACGACTAGTTACATCTCCCATTTCTACGCTACTTCTACTCTTAGGATTCATCCAATCTAAATCTGCTGCAGAATACGAAGTGGTTGGATTAATTTCGAACAAATCTCCCTTTACTACCTTTGAAATAACCTTCGCTACATTCTTAGTTATTCCACTTGCTGAAAAACATACTACCAATGTTTTGCCCATAATATTTACCCCCATTTTCTAAAAAACCTTTTTAACAATCATTATAATACTCTAAATTTTTTAAATGTCAATCAAAAAAATACTTTGCAAATAAAAAAAAGTCATATAAAATTGTATATTTAAAATGGATGTCTAAAGTTTTTCATGTCAAACTTTAAGATATAATTTTAGATATAATAATAGAACATAAAAACACTATAAAAGACACCTTAAAAAGGTGCCCTCTATAAACAAATTTAACCTTTGTAACATTTTCTCTTTTATAATCTTATAATCGTATCCCAATTTGATATGTTATTACACTAAGTAACCAAGCTACAAATAGTTGATAAGCTAAAATCAATAAAGTTACTTTTCTATTTTTAACTTCTCGTGCCATAGTTGCCATTGCCGCTGTACATGGTACATAAAGTAGGCTAAATACCATAAGGGCATATGCATTTACAGCTCCAAAGCCAATGCTAGCAAGTAAAGTACTTGCCTGAGCCATTCCACCAACAGAGGAAATGTTGCTAACTTTTAAAATTACTCCCACACTTGAAACTACAACTTCTTTAGCCGCAAGTCCGGCAATAAGTGATAATACTATTTGCCATTCTCCAAGTCCTGCCGGTTTAAATATAGGTGCAAGGAATTTACCTATCATAGCCCCAAAACTTGTACTGATTTCTGTAGTATAACCATGAGGACCAATGTTAAGGACTAACCAAAGAATAATTGATGCAAGTAAAATGATTGTACCTGCTCTAACTAAATAATCTTTAACTTTTTCCCATGTGAAAATTGCAACTGTTCTTCCATTTGGCATTTTATATTCGGGAAGTTCAATTAGCAAATCTGATACAGTCTTTTTCTTATCTATTTTAGAAAGGAAGAAGGCTGTCCCTAAGGCAACTAATATTCCAATAATATACAAAGAATATGCCACTAACATATGATGTTTAGGGAAAAACATAAGTGAAAATAAAACATATATAGGTAATTTAGCAGAACATGACATAAATGGCACTACTGCAATCGTTTTTATTCTGTCTTTATTATTATTTAAAGTTCTGGCTGACATTATTGCCGGTACAGAACATCCAAAACCAAGTAATAGAGGGACAAAAGCCTTACCGGAAAGTCCAAGTTTATTCATAATATCATCCATTACAAATGCAACTCTTGCCATATATCCGCTATCTTCTAAAATACCTAAAATCAAAAATAGAATAAAAATATTAGGCAAAAATGATAGAATACCTCCAACTCCTCCCACAATACCATCAATAACAAGGGAAGTTAGTATAGGTCCTACATGTAAAGCTTGTAAACCATAAGAAATGCCATTTGAAATCATTTCTATTCCTAGTTCAAAATAGCCTTTCAAAAAGTCTCCTACTGTAAATGTAAGGAAAAATACTAAAGCCATAATACCTAAAAATATAGGCAAACTCCATATATGATGGGTAAGGATTTTATCAATTCTATCAGAAAAATGTTGTTTTTTAGCTTTATTTACAAGAACTTCTGAAACTACATCTTCAATAAAATCATATTTTTGATTTATTATCTCAACTTCATAATTCTTCTCAGAATTATAGGATTTTTTATCTATAGGATAGTCAGAAAGAACTACTTTATCTCTCTCTAAAGTTTCAATTGCATACCAACGATAATTTCGTTTTCTAGGATATGTACGGCTAAATTCTTTTTCAATCTTCTCTATTTGCTCTTCAATTTCATCTGAATAAACCATAACATGCTGTTTATGTCGTCTGTAATCAACTCTAGATAATTCATCATCATGGTGATGAATTATTGGATCATGAAGAACACCTTCATGATGGGCTACTGCATGCATAAGTATAGATAATCCAGTTTCTTTTCTGGCTGAAACAGGAATAACAGGACAACCTAATATTTCAGGTAGTCTATGCAAATCTATTTCCATACCTCGTTCATTTACAATATCCATCATATTCAAAGCTACGACCACCGGTTTACCAAGAGCAATTACTTGAAGGGTAAGATAGAGACTTCTTTCAAGATTAGAAGCATCTACAACATTTATAAGAATATCTACATTGTCATCTAAAACAGCATCTCTGGCAACGATCTCCTCCATAGTATAAGAGGTTAAACTATATGTTCCCGG
>JAISGP010000136.1 GCA_031263035.1 Lachnospiraceae bacterium
TCATCATATCCAACTATTGTAACTCCATGATTTGCAGTAGTAGCTTCACTATATACATTACAATATGTAGCATTAGTCATTGCATTAAAATATGCAGAACTTTGGTTATGAGAAGCACCATTATCAGCAAAATATGGCACCATTAAATCTCCGTAATTAACTAATGCAGATTTTATAATATTTATATTAGTCATGGAAACATTTCTGTTGGAATCTGTATTTGATGGTAGTACATACATATTCTTTAATATATATTGGTGATTGGTATATATATCTGATGAAGCTAAAAGATCAGATGCGTTATTAGGGATATATGGAAATCTTGCATCGTCTGTAGCACCATACCAATTAGTTAAAGCCGCACCTGCCATATCTGCATTTCCACCAAAATCTAATGTTTCTACATTCATCATTTTACTTCCTAATGCTACACTAGAAAGCTGATAAGCAGAAAGTGGAAATTTTTGCCTATACATCTTATACAATGAACTTTCAGCTGAACTTAAAGATGAAAATGCCCAGCAAGTACCAAAAGCACCTTGATCATAGATGGTTTCTTTAAGATTAAGTGCACTTTTATCTATATTATAAGATGTGGGAAGATTATCAATACCTTTATATAATCTTTTGTTATTTTTATAATTATTGTTAATAATTGCTGTAGAATCTTTTTTTACTGGATTTATATATCCTGTATGATTATTACCCTTTTTATTGTTATCTATGGTAAATCCTTTAGTTGCAGTACTTCCTACACTTTCATCTGCATTAACTTTAGAACTATAATTAACTCCTAAAACCAAGAAAGATAAGCAGATAAACATAGCTGCTATTTTTATTATTTTTTTTGAACTCTTCATCCTCTCTACTCCTTTAAACAAATACATATAATTCTTCGCTAAATTATGTGAAAACAATATTTGTAAAACTTCCTACCCGTATTGATTTAAACATATTTGTATAATCCCCTGCAAATATTAATTTAAACAACATGGTCATTTATTCCCATATTAATATTAAAATATTTAATAAATATCACCTTATGTAAAACATAGCTTAGCAGTTCAACCACTAAGCTATATTCTTACAAATTACTATTTTACAACAAATACTCTCTATAGTGTCTTAACAATTTTCTTTGTTGAATATTCTGAAAATGCACCATTTCTATATGTTCTTATGGTTATAGCATATTTTTTCTTATTCTTTAATTTCAAAGTAACTTTATTTAACTTCTTGTTTTTAAAAGTTTTACGTTTCCACTTTTTGCCCTCTTCTTTATAATACACTCTTATATACGTAGCATTATTAGTAGAAGTGGTATAATTTTTCCATGAAATTGCAAGCTTATTATCCAAAGCCTTTACTTTAACTTTATATACTTTTCTTGGGAGAATATAATATTTTCCAATATAAAGGTAAGATGTTCTAGCAGAATATGTTTTACCTGCAGTTGTTTTTACATATATTGAATAGCTTCCTGCTTTATATGGAGTTTTAGTTGTATAGGTTTTACTTCCCCTCGCTTTGTAATAAGTAGTGATTTTACCTATACCGCTTACCTTTGCTTTAACATTTGCACTTAAATGCTTTTTATTATATGTATCAGATTTATCATATTTAAAGCAATTTTTAGTTAAAGGTTTTAATTGAACAACATTTGTATCTACATATCCATCTTCATAATCTGTAAGTAAATTCTGTGGTAATACATAAAGACGTGTAAATCTCTTAACTAATGGCTTTACATGTTCTATATTGTTATATATACAACAAAAATGTACATCAATACTTCCATCGTCCAATAGTTCTGTAGACTTGATACCTGTATTTTTCGTTACATCTAATTTACTTAATTCATTATAACTACAATCTAAATCTGTCATTTTAAGGTTTTTAGATAAATCTAAACTCTCAATCATATTATCGCCACATAATAGAATTAGTAATCCAGTATTTTTAGATGTATTTAGATTGTCAAGTTGATTACTTGTACAGTCTAAATATTGTAACTTTGTATTCTTACTTATATCCAATGATGATAAATCATTATAATCAACCGTTAATTGTTCCAATATAGAAAGATTTCTTACATCAATACTAGTAAGAGTATCATCTGAACAATAAAGTGTTTTTAATAGCTTATTATTAGATACATCTAGTTTAGTTAGTGGATTGGAATCACAATATAAATAATCTAACTTTGTATTCTTTGTTGTATCCAATGTAGTAAGTTGATTATCATCACAGGTCAAATTAATTAATTCAGGAGACCCTGTAATATTTAAATTCGTTATTTCATTGTAGGAGCAATCTAAATCTGTTAGTTTTGTATTAGATGATAAATCTAAACTTTTTATTCCACAATAAGAGCAATCTAAATCTGTTAAATTAGAATTAGATGCTAGATTTAAACTTGTTATTCCGTCATTCATGTAGCAAAAAAATGTATCAAGATTTAAATTACTACTTAAATCAATAGTTTTTATTTTATTATTTGCACAAAATAAATCAGTTAGTTTAGTATTATTATTTAAACTCAAACTTGATATTTGGTTATCACTACACTCTAAAAATGTTAGATTGATATTTTTAGATACATCTAAATTAGTTATATAATTAGAGTATAAACTTGCAGTATCTAATGCCACATTGGCATCTAAGTTCAAATCCTTTAATTCATTTGCTGAGCAATTTAATGTTGTAAGTGCTGTATTATTAGATAAATTTAAATTCCTTAGCGAATTAGCATTACAATCCAAATAAGTAAGTTTGCAATTATTATCTAAATTCAATGAATCAATCATATTTCCAGAACAATCTAAATATGTTAATTCAGGATTTTTAGACAAGTCTAAAGTTTTAATGCCATAATCTGGCACATCTACACCAAAAGTTATCTCTATCTCATCGCTACCATCTTCATCATCTTCATTAACTGGTAAAAAAGTACTACAATTCAAAGTAGTAAGCTTAGTATTATGAGATACATCTAGCGTACTCATACCCATATTAAGGATAAGAGATGTAAGATTAATATTCGCACTAAAATCAAGAGAAATAGGTGTGTCAAATGTATCTCTATACATAGACACTGTCAAAAGATTAGTTGAAGTAGCAGATGTATCCACCTTAGTTACAGTATCCGGTATATGCATATTAATATCAGTAACTATCTTGCCTTCTATTTCTTCCGGAATTGTCCACACTACATCAGCAGATAAATTATTTACTATTGTAGCAGTTCCACCTTCATTTACAATATACTGCCAAACACCACTAGTTACAGTTGTACCAGCCTTTTTTATAGCTTTTAAAGCCATAGGCTTTTTAATATTACGAGCCATACCTTTCTTATTTAAAATATAAGGTTTCTTCTTATCCTTTACCGGAACTCTCTTACTGCTGTCCACTTTCACCTTAGATGCAGGTGCTGCCTCACTTACACTTGGTACCATACTTGTCATAGTAAAAAATAAAGCCAAAGCAAGTAAGATACTCAATACCTTGTTAAATAACTTTTTCATAACTGTCCTCCAATATTTAATAATAATCCGTTTTTTAAAATGAGGAACGAAACGCTCTCACTTTAAAATCAAATATATCAACAATATATCCCCTAACGCAAATAATGCCTTATAATTTAAACTTTTTAATGAAGCCATTAATTACAATTCACTATTTCATCAGTGAACAATCGTTGAACTTTGTAAAACCAATATTATCAAATTATTATTAATTTATCAAGGGCTTTAATGAACATATTGTAAGATTTTATCTATAATTTTATTTAAGAAACCTATAAAAGCAAAACCTCACCCCCCAAAGTATTATAAAAAGTATTTCCTTATATAAATAAAAAAGCCACAAAAACAAAATATAGTATTCCATTCCTACAGCTAATTACTTCAATATATTTAGAAAATTTAAAAATAGTATTCTACGACCATAGGTAAAAATCCAAACCTCTCCCCTAAAGTGTTATAAAAAGTATTTCCTTATATAAATAAAAAAGCTATAAAAATAGAATATAGTATTCCAAGACCATAGCTTAATTTTCGTCATGATGAGCGTGATGCCGGAGCGTCCGTCGACCTCTTCGCGTAGCGAATTCGTATAGGACGCTCCCTACATGGCGAACGCGAAGAATAGAAAATTCAGCGTGTCTGGAATACCATATTCTATTTTATAGCTACTATCCTTATTTTTAAAACATTTTATGATACAAACTGACTATTATATAGGTCATAATAGAACCCATGTTGCCCTATAAGTTCCTCATGATTTCCCTGCTCAACAATATCTCCATTGTTCATAACAAGAATTAAATCTGCATTTTTAATTGTTGAAAGTCTATGAGCAATAATAAAACTTGTTCTACCCTTCATCAAATAATCCATAGCCTTTTGAATTCTTATCTCAGTTCTTGTATCTACTGAACTAGTTGCCTCATCCAAAATTAAAATCTTAGGATCTGCTAAAATAGTTCTAGCAATTGTAAGAAGTTGCTTCTGACCTTGACTTACGTTACTTGCTTCTTCATTTAATTCCATATTGTAACCATGAGGAAGTGTTTTAATAAAGTGGTCAGCATGAGCTGCTTTAGCTGCATCAACAACTTGGTCATGAGTTGCATCAAGTTTACCATATTTAATGTTATCCTCTATAGTTCCCTTAAATAACCAAGTGTCTTGAAGAACCATTCCGAAAATCCTTCTAAGTTCAGATCTATCCATTAATTTAGTATTGTGTCCATCAATAGAAATCTCACCGGAATTAATATCATAAAATCTCATAAGAAGCTTAACCATAGTAGTCTTACCAGCTCCGGTCGGACCAACTATAGCTATCTTTTGTCCTTCTTTAACATCAACACTAAAATCATTTATAATAATCTTATCTTTATTATATCCGAAATTAACATGGTCAAATTTAACAGTACTTCTTAAATCCTCTGTCTTAACTAAATCAACTACCTTATCATCTTCTTCATCTTCTTCTAAGAATTCAAAAACACGTTCAGCAGCTGCGGCAGTAGACTGAAGCATATTTGCAACTTGAGCAACCTGTTGAATAGGTTGTGTAAATTGTCTTACGTATTGAATGAAGCTTTGGATATCTCCAACTTGAATAGTTTTCTTAATTGCAAGCCATCCACCAAGAATAGCAACAGCAACATACCCAATATTACCAATAAACTGCATAATTGGCATCATCATTCCTGATAAAAATTGAGACTTCCAAGCACTCTCATAAAGATGTCCATTTGTTTCATCAAAAGTACCTATAACATCTTTCTCTTTATTGAAGGCTTTAACTATGTTATGTCCTGCAAATACCTCTTCAACCTGACCATTTACATGACCTAAGTATTCTTGTTGTGCCTTAAACTGTCCTTGAGAATGTTTAACAATAATGGAAACAGCAATAATTGAAAGTGGTATTGTGACTAATGCTATAAGTGTCATAAGTGGGCTTATACTTAACATCATAATTAAAATACCCACTATCATAGTTATTGAATTAATAACTTGAGCTGCACTTTGGTTTAAACTCTGACTAAGAGTATCCACATCATTGGTAATTCTCGAAAGAATTTCACCATGAGTTACCTTATCAAAGAAATTCATTGGAAGCTTATTAATCTTTATAGAAATCTCTTTTCTCATTCTATAAGTTAAATTCATTGCAACCTGACTCATAATAATTCCTTGAATTACCTGAAATACAAGTCCAATTACATATAAAAT
>JAISGP010000033.1 GCA_031263035.1 Lachnospiraceae bacterium
TATTGATAATGTAAAAATAACCAAACAACCCACATTAAATTATTCTAATGGAGAGAAATTAGATTTATCTGCATTAACAGTTGATTTAAACTATAAAACTATAAATATTAACTTAGGTGATAATAAAGAAATAGCTTATACTCCAAATTCTATAATTGGAATAACCTATGATAAATTTTCTCAGTACAAATTAACAACAGACTTTAATAATGGACAGTTATTAAGTTCTAACAATAATAATCAATCAATTATGGTTACGTATAACAATTCTATTACAACAGTTACAGATCCATTAAAAGTTACATCTATAGTTAATGGTGGAAATGATACAGATAATGTGGCTACTCCAGATAATGTAAAAGATGGAAATCATAAAGATAAAACAGTAGAAAAAACCATAGTTACTAAAAAAACTGTTGTAGAAACCAAAGATACTAAGAAAGAAAAGAGTGCTAAAACAGGAGACATGGCTAATGTACTTGGACTTTTATTCTTACTAGCCGGTGCAGCTACTGTTTCTGGAGCTATATTAAGAAGAAAACATTAATTTCAGATTTATTAAATCTGATAGTACATTTATGTTTTATCATAAGAAGCTTGTTTCTTAAAATTAACGAAAAAGACTGAATAAATACTTACTGAAAAAAATTAGGCAAAGTTTCATATAAACCTATATGTTACTTTGCCTAAAGTTCGGTTTAATATTCAAGAGATATTACATGAGATTAGGTATTTGCATATTCATTCAGGGATGTATTTTTCTTGTTAAATATGCATTCATATCGTTAGAAAATTGCTTTTTTGAGCACGAATAATAATTTTTTTTTAATATTTTAGATTGTATAAGACCAAATATGTTAAATATACTCTAGAAAGTGTCAAATAGGAATTGAAATTTGAAAATTCTGTTAAAAGGTTCTAATATATAAAAATGATATACAAATAAAAGCAAATTAAGTGGTTATAAAAAAGTGTTTTGAATCAGCAAAAAGTGAAACCACTGAACTTCAATATGAGAAGTTTTGCCATTTAATATTTTTTATAGGAAAGGAATTGTGAAAGATTATGTGGAATAAAAATAGAGTTATTAAATCTGCCCTTGTTGGTGTTTTAGGTTTTGCCTTGGCAACCTCTATATTACCAAGTGGTATTTTTAATAAAGAAAATAATAAGAAAAATATTGATAAAGTAGAGGCAGCCGGAACTAATAAATCAGGTTTAAGAGGAAGTACCGCTGCTCCTGAAATTCAGTGGCAAGGAAGAACAGGCATGACTAGTTTTGTCCGTTTTCCTTTTGATGCAAATGGACAGGTAACTAAGCTTACTTGGAGCCAGTTAAATTCTGTTCCTTTAGATGTAACATCTACTGCTGGTCCGGGAGAAGTGGACCCTAATATATGGACATTACATGGTAATTATGGTGCCCTAGGTTTAACTGATGTGCCCTATGCACAGTGGTCATCAGGTTATGGTAATGGATTAGAATTTAGTAGATTTCAAGGAAAATTTACTTTACCTGATAATTATGATTATTCAGATATGATATCTTTTAAGAATATTCCAGACGGACCGTCTAATCCTGATGGATATGACATTGCTGTAGATAATGGCTTTGTAGCATTTGTTTATCCATATATTGATAATGGTAGTGGGGTTAATGCTATGACTGATGGTGATTTAACTAATGGAGAGATTACTGATAGTAATTTTATGAGTTATTTTGCCTTTGGTGTCGGTACATATGCCGGTAATTATATGCCTACATTTAATGGAATGCCGATAAAAACTAGAGATGCTTCTATTAATAGTACTATTTATGGAGCATATAAGAGTACCAGTGATAATACAGGATCTATTATTGCATCAACTAAAGTAGCTTACCCGGATAAAACTATTAATTCATGGATGATTGAGCTATTTGCAATTGATGAAGGTGGAGCAGGGAACTTTCCTATAACATTTTTAGAAGAAGCTCCAACAGATACTTCTAATATGATAATAGTAAATTATTATAAGGATTCTATAGATGAAAATAATAGAATTGGATATAAGACTATTAAAAATCTAAATGTGGGTGATGAAGTTTCATTATCATCAGAAGATCTTAATTTGTATCAGGCAACTGCAGATACATTAACCGGGGAAACTTATCTAGATGGAATACAAACGGGAGAAAATCCTTTAAAAATTACAGCAGATAAAGATGAATATATCATTAATGTACTCTATACCAAAGAAGAGAATTTGAAACCTATTACAGTAAAATATGTAGATGAGAGTGACCTTAATGTAGGGATTTCAGGAGATACTACAGGATTTTTATATGAAGAGGATAATCTTAACCAAAATTCAATGATTTTAAACAGTGATAAAAGTCAAGTTATTCCTGTAAGTAAAGAAATCAGAGGATATAGCTTTAATAAGTCAAATTATGATAAAGAAAATGGAACATTATATCTAGAATATACTCTTAATAAAAAAACAATAACCTATGTTACTCCGGCTGTGGTAGATAGTATTTCACCAACTACGTTTTCTCTTTTTGATTTAGATAATGGAAATATTCAACTAGAAAATCCTACAGGTGATTTTAATTTTGAGGGTTGGTTTAAAGATAGTGATTTTACAGAACCTATAACTGAAATAAGTGATTTTGATGATACAACTGTATATGGCAAATATACCGCAAATATTATTTTCCATAATATAATAGGTGAATTAGGTGAAGAAGTTACCCTTACAGTTTCACCGGAAGATATTCCATTTGCAATATTAGATAAAGTAAACCCAGGAGCGTCTATGGATAAAATATTCCAAGGTTTCTTTACAGAAGATGGTGGAAAAGGTGATAAAGTAACAGATGTAACTGAATTTGCAAATAAGGATCTCTATGCATACTGGCTACCTAATTTAGCAAATGTAGATAATGGTGGCGAGGATAAAATCATTACCAAATGGAAAGTAAAAACAATTACTAAGACGATAACAAAAACTAAGTATGTTAAAGATAGTGATAAGGTTAAAACTGGAGATAATAGTAATACAGTGGAAATGCTTATTTTACTTTTCGGGGCTTTAGCAGTTATAACTGTTGTAAGAAGAAAGAATTTTAAGTTCTAGTTTGATTTTATATAGGTTATACAAGAAACTGGCAGAATTTTTGTTCTATCAGTTTTGGAGTTAGAAAGGAATACGATTATGGATGTAAAAAAATTGAAAAACAATAAAATCTTAAAATCTGTTTTATCTTTAGGTTTAATATTAGTTATGATAGTAACTATTGCACCTAGCGGTGTGAGTATTATTACTAAAAATAAAAGGCTTTCTAAAATTAATAAAGTAGAAGCAGCAGGTATTCCAACTGCTCCAAGTGTATCAGCTCCCACAGAACCTAATTGGACTACATTTACCAGTAATGCCACGGATTTTGCCCAGTTGCAGGATGATTTAGATAGTCAGGCAACACCGGGTTCTTCTGTAAGAATTATAGTTGCAAATGATATAACAGACGGAATTAATCAAATTAATGGAAATCATGTTCTTAAAATTCCTGATAATTCCAAAGTATATTTAACAGGTGGAGACAAACAAGTGACCCTTGATTTTGCTGCAAATGGACAGACAAGTCGTGGCGGAATAACAGTTAGTGGTAATGCAACGCTTTATTTGTCCAACATAAAACTAACTGGGGGAAATAGAACAGATAATAATGGACCTGGTGGTGGAATTATTATAGGCTCTGGTCTTGATGATAAAACAGATGCTTCTACAGTTGTAATGAAAGATGGTACTGAAATTACCGGCAATACTTCCGGCATAGGTGGAGGAGTATATGTTTCTGACAATAGTAAACTTTATATGTTAGGTGGAGTAATAAGTAATAACACCACCACCTCAAGAGGTGCAGGAGTTTACCTTCACAACGGTGGACAGCTTTTCATGAAGAATGGAACTATTAGTGGTAACACAGCTAATGGTGGTTATGGTGGCGGTGTAGCCGTTGATACAGATGGAAGTACTGATAGAAATAGTTATTTCCTTATGGAGAATGGAATTATTTCTGATAATGTAAGCAATGCCCATGATGGAGCAGGAGTAGCTGTAGCACCTGGTACAACATTTGATTTTGTAGATGGAAGTATTTCTACCAATAGAAGTATAGAGACGAAAGGTGGCGGAGTTTGGGTATCTGATGCTACATTTAATATGTGGAGTGGTGAGATTAGCTCAAATCATGCTTGGTATGGTGGAGGTGTTCAAGTTGAAACCTCTGATACATCCGGATATAGTTATGATAATGCTGCTAAATCTGTCTTTAATATGTATGGCGGAACTATTGGAGGAGAAGGTTCAGGTAACACAGGTGCTAATCCTGGGGTACTTCTTGGAGCACCAACAGAAAATGGATTTGGACGTAATGGCGGAACTTTCAATATGTATGGTGGAACTATTTCATACAACGAAAACGTTAAAGACATAAAAACAGGTGGTGGTATTTCCATATATAATTACGGAGTGGCAAATATAACAGGAACATCAGAAATATCGTACAATTATTATGATACCACAGTGGGTGGTGCAGGTATGTATGGTGGAGGAATTGGTGTCCAAAACTATGGTAAATTTAATATTTCAGGTAATACTAAAATAGAGAATAATACAGCTAGTAATGGTGGTGGTATTTATGCCTCACATGGTGGTGACTCTACTATTTCAGGTAATGTAGTTATTCAAAATAATAAGGCAACAAATGGTGATGGCGGTGGAATTACCATTGATAATACAAAACTCACTATTTCAGATAATGTTAAGATAAATACAAACACAGCATCTAGTGGTGGTGGAGCAATAGAAGTTTATTATTCTAATTTGATAATGAATGATAGTGATACTACTGATGGGACTAACGAGATTATAGGTAATAAATCTACTGCCGGAAGTGGTTTGAGTATTTATGGTTCTACAGCAACAGCAACAATAGAGAATACTACAATATCTGAAAATACCTCAACAGGAGGAGAGTATAGTGGAGGAGCTGTTGTAGTTGCCGGAAGCAATGTTACCCTAACCAATACTGTTGTATCAAAGAATTATGCCATGTCTAGAGGTGGTGCAATATATGGGAATAGTAGTGCTGTTATTACTTTAAATAAGGTGGAAGTAAAAGAGAATACATCTTTGTGGGGAGCATTATTACTAGATCATGCTACAGGAGTAATTAATAATTCCACATTTGAAGAAAATACATCTGCATATGTAGGAGCTATTCGAAATCAATGGTCAAATTGTACTATTGACAATAGTAGTTTTATAAAAAATATTTCTCAAAACATAGATGGTGGAGCAATTTTACATACTGCAGGAACCTTAACTATTTCTGATAGTGAGTTCATAGAAAATCAGGCAAAAGGACATGGTGGAGCAGTTGCTTCGGAGATTGATACAAATAATGGTTCTGGAGGAGCAGATACTTCTATTACTAATACAAAGTTTAGTAAAAATATTGCTCAAGGGTCTACTGGTTTTGGTGGTGGATTATATTTATCTAGCGGAAAAACAGATATTGAAAGTTCTACCTTTGATGGAAATTCTGGATACAAAGGTGGAGGAATATATACAAGTTCAGGTAGTGAAGTTCACTTTAAAGGAAGCAATCAGATAACGAATAATGTGGCTACTACTGATGGTGGCGGTATATTTGATGATTATTGGACTACAAGTGGAGGAAACTTTGAAAATTTATATTTTGAAGATAGTTCTAAAACTTCTTTTTCCGGTAATATAGCTGATAAAACCAATTTAACTGGAGATTTACCTACTATTGGTGAATATGATGGAGATATTTTAAGTGTTTCAATTGATAGAAATGCCATTCCAAGTGGAGTAGTTAAAGATCAGATTGATGATTTTGCCCAGAATAATGATGTAAAAAAACTTATTGTATTTAATAATAACGATATTAATATGACATCTTCTACTCATTACTATACGGTTAAGTTTGATTCAAATGGTGGTTCTGATGTTCCATATCAATTAGTTTCTGATGATGGAAGTTCTACAGTAACTAAGCCAGCAGACCCAACTAAAGATGAGTATACATTTGCAGGTTGGTA
>JAISGP010000055.1 GCA_031263035.1 Lachnospiraceae bacterium
TTTATTTCAACATCATTTCATTTTACAAACACTCCCAAATCAAATGAAGTTTATTCCATATTTCTTTTTCTCTTTAAAACTATTACTGTTCCTGCTAATGATATTAATGCCAAAAGTCCATATATTGCAAAACCATTAATATCACCTGTTTTAGGAGATTTTTCATTACTGATTTTTTGAGTAGTTTTTTCTACAACTGTTTTCGTATTTGTTTTTTTCTCAACATTTGCACTTTTATTTGAATTATTATCTACATCAATTTTATCATTAGAATTATCACCAACTTTTGGTAAACCATAAGCTATAGCAAGGGCTTTATATCCGGTATCTCCCGTATATTTGCTTAAATCATATACAAATTGGCTTCCTTCTCCTTTATTATATTCTCCATAAACGTCCGATTTATCTAATAAACCATTTAAAGAAGCTTTCCAATTATAAGTTTCCATGTCAACTAAAACATTTCCATTTATATCTAGTAAATTACTCTTAGCCTTTAATTCAATTTTACTTTTTCCAATTAGAGTTACAGAACCTTCTTCAGGAAAACCTGTCTCTTCAAAATCTTTTGTAGTAACTCCATCACCCTGAGAATTAACTATAAACTCAGAATTGTTTAGCATTAAGTTTGTAATTCTTGCAAATAATTTATGCCCCGTAGATTCATCTGCATTTGCAGTAAGTTTAATTTTACTATTATTTGCATTAATATCTCCTAATTCATATAAAGGACTATATCCAGTTGAAAGCACATCAATATTTGAACTTGCTAAATCCATATTTCCAACAGAAAGTATTCCAGGTCCCTTTGTATTTTTAACTGATATTTCTCCTTTAGTGGATTTAAAAGTACCCAATGAAATGATGCTATAAGTATCCGATTGAGAAGCAATAGATAAGTTTCCTTCAGTAATATTTATAGATTCGACTGCTACTAAACCAGCTGCATCTTCATGAAATTCAGAAGGTACATCAACAGTGCCAACGATTTTTACATCACCACCATTTTGAATGTACTTACTTACATTTACTCCTAATGAACAATGTGATTTAAGATTTAAATTTGTATTATCTACCGTTAAAGTATCTAAATCAAAAATACTATTATAATTTGAATACTGATCTATATTTAATATTCCGCCTCCAATTATTTGTAAATTATTTCCCTTCCCGCCAATAACAGGCTCTTGAATTTCAGGATCTGCATAACTTGTTAGAGAATTATTGCCAATGACTTTCAATGTATTTACTGTGGAATACATATTACGCTTAAAATTTATATATACCCCTTTTAACGTTACATTATCCAACGTTAAGGTTTTGGAATTGTCATCAAAAGTAACAGTTCCTCCACCAATATTCATTCCATTTACCAAGTCTGTAGAATAATAATATTTTACATCCTCTGAACTCATATAATCATTTCCAGTTATAACCCTCATCCAAAACCCATCACTGGTATTTACAGGTGGTAAAACCTCTGTCCCTTCTGCTGCAAATGCAGTTTTACCTTTTAATCCAAAGCAAAACATTACTGCCAGCAAAAACAATACTGTATATTGCAAATATAATCCTATACCCTTTTTTAGTTTTTTATTATTCATAATTCTCCTTATACTATTTGAAGCTAACGCTTCTAATGTTAAAAAATATCGTATTCAATTATTTTGTACTGCATAATAATACGAAAATATGCTTCTCATATTGAAGACTATCGTCTTCCATTATTCTGTTAAAGTAAAAATTAATATGAAATGTGGTTCCTAATTTCAAGTATACTATTAGTTAAAAATAATATTTTTTAATCCTTAATAATATTTTATAATTAATTTATATTTTTTATATTTACATAATATAACATAGCTATCCAATTATTACAAGCATATTAATTCTCTTTGGAGTATTTTACATATTCTCTTTGAAAGCTATATCTTTTTAGTTCAATTTAAACAAAAAAAGACGATGAATTTTCATCGCCTTAAAGTATAGAAAAAGTCTTTTAAAAACAATCCTATTCCGTCAAAAACATTGCAGTCTTATAGGTATACAACTTCCCATTTTTCATTTGCAAATAAGGTGGAATTGGCTGTTCCTTAAGTTCTCCTTTTATTAATTTTTCTATTCCTTCTAACTCAACACCAATCTGAGAAATTTTAACAGCAGCCTCTCCATGAGCTGAATAAAGAATATTAAACTTCCCTGCTTCTGCCATTTTCTGAAGCTTTTTAAGAGTTGCTTCTAACGCAAAATAGTTTCTTTGAAAACCATTCATGAAAACTATACTCATTGAAACAGTATCTCCAATAAACATAATCTTGTGTTCTCTATCAATAAAACCTACACTACCCGGTGTATGTCCCGGAAGTAAAACGCTTTCTAATTTATATCCACCAATATCTACGAATTCTCCATCCCACATAGAATTTACTTCTATAGGGAAATTTTTATTATCTACTTTTGCAATTTCCATTCCATAATGTGCCATTTCAGAAGGATGAATATAAGGTACTCCAAATTCAGGAACCCCAGCTATGTGATCAAAATCAGCATGAGTTATAAGGGTTACAACTGGATTTTTTGAGATGCTTAATACTGCATCTTTAAATTCTTTTCCACCGGTAATACCCGCATCTATAAGTGCAGTTTTATTTTCACCATTTATAACGAATGCCCTAACAATCCCATCCTCAATTGTATAAATATCCTCATTGATTTGCTTTACTTCAATTGCCATTTTAGTTCCTCCTGTACTTTTTGTTATAGCTTAAAATCAGAGATATTTAGCTAAATTAATTATAAAAAATATACATCGTTTAGTCGAAAATCTTTTTGCTTCTCATAATTTATGCAACTCTTTTATCTCAATATGCACTCTATCAATCATACAACTTATTTTCTATTATTCTGTGATTAAACAAAAAGAGACTATAAAAATATACATTTGCAAAAAGAGAAATGAATTTAATCATCTCTCTAATTGTCTACAATAAGATTATATGTCTTCTATTGATACTTTAATATTATTTATTACGTGATTTAATAAAAGCCTCAATACATAAAGAAATTAACCCTAGTATTAATGGTACAGATACAATAAAAACATTTGCAGTATGTGGTGAACTTATAAATGACGTTGATAATGCCGGTAAGCGAAATGGTATTTTATATAATATTGTATATACAACTTCGTTTATGAGGTAAATATATCCGCTTGCTAGAATAAGCGTTAGCCCCGTTCGCACTAAAGCATCTGCTTTAATATATCGCCATATGACTAAAGTTATCCAAGCTACCGGTAAACAAACTATAGTAATAGGCATAGCTTTATTTATTAGAATACCTACTTTCCCTTGTTGAATAAAAATCACTATCAACATATTTAATAAAAGTATAGTATCCACACCTATGCAAATAAGGGATTTATGTCTAGCTATTGGTTGTGGTAATGGAACACCTTTTAAAACAAACGGTAAAAATACAACTGCAAATCCAAATAAAATCGATGCAAATGCAGTGATGAACCAAAAATTACCCCCCACATAAATATTAGAAACAAGTAAAAGAATGACTAATGTTATAAAAAAAGATACCAGTGTAATTATTGATTTGTATTTATTTAGCAAATGTGGCAAGCTAGTTAAAGTAAAAGCTACCGCAATGCTTGTAAGGACTAAAAAGAACCAAGATAATGTATGTTCTATTGCTAAATTTACTATAAGGCATGTTAGTAAACCTGCTCCATATAGAATATACCAAAACCATTTCCATGTATTTTGCATATTTTGCAAAGTTTTAGCTTGCCTTTCAATTTGATGTTGTAATTTATCATCACTAGCAATAATTAACTCGTGTTCACTGATACCTAAAATCGTGCAAATAGGACGCACAATGGTAATGTCAGGATAGCTTAATCCTCGTTCCCATTTAGATACAGCCGATTCTGTTACATATAGCTTTTCCGCAAATTCCCGTTGTGTAAGATTACTAACTTTTCTTTTTTTCCTAATAAATTGCCCAAAGGCGATTTTATCTTCCATTATTTAATCCTCCCGTTTTTTTATTTCGTAGCTACATGAGTGGAATTATATTTGTTAAATGGAAAATTTGCAAGGAAAAACCTTGATTTTGTATCTCGACTAATAGGCTAGATTAGGTAAATACAGTTTATATAAGAAAAAAAGAAAACTGAAATTAATCAATTCTCTTTAAATCATATTTATACAATAGTCTATTTAATACTTACCTGTAATGATTTACCCATTGCATGAGCAAGTTGTGCTAACTTATCAAAAGTAACATTACTCCCTTGTTCTATTCTTGCTACAGTACTTTGTGGGATACCTGCCCTTTCTGCTAAATCTGCTTGAGTTAGTCCAGCTTCTTCCCTAGCAAAATATAATGCAAGGGCTGCTTCTGTCTTTTCGTGGGCTTTATTATATTCTTTTGCAAATTCTTTATTTTTTAAATTTTCTTTAAATATATTATCTAAAATTATTTCACTCATTTTCAATCCTCCATTCTTCTCTTATTAAAATCGCATGATCAATTTCGCTTTTTGGCGTTTTACTAGTTTTCTTTGTAAAACCATGAGTTATTACATAATAACCATTTTCTACATGAAAATACAAAGCCCTTTGGATATTTGAAGATTGCTTACTTCTAATTTCATAAAGATTATTCTCACCCTCTATTTTTTTGACCCATAACATTCTTTGAGCTACTAATAATCCATGCTCTTCAATCCGAAGAATTATATCTTGTAATTTAGCCTGATCTTTTATAGGTAATCTTTGAAACCATTCTAAAAACTCATTATGTCCATTTTTTCTTGTATATGATGTAAATATTATCTTTTCCATATTTGCATTATAGCATATATCAATGAAATTTCAATATATTTGCTATATTTTTTAAACTTGACAATAATTAATTTGCATTGTACAATATTACTGTACAATGCATGCAGGAGGTGATAATATGGAAACTATATCATACAGTAATTTTAGACAGAAACTACGTTCCTTTATCAATAAAATAAATGATGATGCTGAACGATTAACCGTTACAACAAATGATAATCAAAATATTGTAGTTATGAGTGAAACCGATTATAATGCTTGGATGGAAACTCTATATCTAATGTCATCTAAAACAAACCGTGAAAGAATAGATTCATCAATTAATCAACTCAATGATAGAAAAGGTACTATTCATGAACTATATGGGGTAGAAAATGATTAAGAGATGGTCTGATAACGCATGGGAAGATTATGAATATTGGTTTAATGCAAATGATAAAAAAATTTTAAAACGTATACATAAACTTATTAAAGATATTGATAGAAACGGATATACAGGTATTGGTAAGCCTGAACCACTCAAAGGAAATTGGTCTGGATGGTGGTCACGTAGAATAACTGATGAACATAGAATTATATATCGTATAGTTGATAATGAAATTGAATTTGTTGCAATGCGTTATCACTATGATGAATAAATTTATGATATCAATTTTTCCCAATACAATTCTTTTGCAAAAACTTTAAGTGATACGATTAAAAGTGCCAAAATCAAGACAAATTTTTAAAAATTAAGATTTAACCACTGTTAATCCACAAAAAAACGAAGTGCCTGCGACACTTCGTTTTTCTATATCTAGCCTCTGCCGAGATTTTAGCGGAGAAAGAGGGGTCTTTCCTGTTAGTGCATTAAAAAAAGAGCTCCTGTGAAGCTCTTTTTTTATATAAACCCTACCAAGGATTTTTTCACGGAGAAAGAGGGATTTGAACCCTCGCGCCGGTCACCCGACCTACACCCTTAGCAGGGGCGCCTCTTCAGCCTCTTGAGTATTTCTCCAGCATTGACAAGTTTATCAAAAAAACTAGTATATGTCAAGAATTATATTTCTTCATATAGATTTTTTCCTTTACTATCAATAACGACAATAACAGGAAAATCTTCAACATACAGTTTTCTGATAGCCTCTGTCCCTAAATCATCATATGCAATTACTTCTGCTGATTTTATGCATTTTGAAAGCAATGCTCCAGCACCACCAATTGCCGCAAAATATATTCCTTTATTTCGAACAATAGCTTCTATAACTTCAGGACTGCGCTTTCCTTTACCAATCATTCCTGCTAATCCTAAATCTAAAAGTTTTGGAGCATACTTATCCATTCGACTAGCTGTTGTTGGACCCGCAGATCCAATTACATTACCTGGTCTTGCCGGGCTTGGTCCCATATAATAAATCAATTCTCCCTTTATATCAAATGGAAGTTTATCACCATTATCTAAAGTTTCAATCATTCTTTTATGTGCTGCATCTCTTGCAGTATAAATAACCCCTGTTAAATTAACTTGATCTCCAAT
>JAISGP010000058.1 GCA_031263035.1 Lachnospiraceae bacterium
GTTTGACCATTCCTGATGAAAAAATGGATTTATCCATAGTTTTGTAATGACAAGATCGGTCCAAGGTAGTGGTGCGCCTTGGGGCTAATAAGAATACCAGGCTTGCTCAGCAAAACTAGCCAGCAGCAGAGAGATGCGCACCTTTCTTTTCACCTTTTAACGTGGGGGGGAAAGGGGGGGTGTTTTTGGAGAGATGTTTGAAAGATATTACACACCAAATATGAAGATACATTTCTGATCAAGATCAGGTAACAATTCAATAATATATTCACTCATAATATTAGAAGCTTTTCTATCCAGAAAAGTTTTACTTGCATAAGAAAAATCTTCTAAATATCTATCCTTCTTAACTTAAATTTTTAAGAACTATCATCAGTAATGTTATTTGATTACATCAAGGTAGTTATTTCATTTTATCAAGTGGCTATGACCAATTACATCAGTGGTGTTATTGTAAAAATATTATTGAAATGATATGTTTAAGATTGTATCCATGATCCTTATATAGTACACGTTGTCCTTTCAAAAAAAGGTATATAACTCAAAAAAAAGCAAGTTACTAAAATGTGTATTGTAAGGATCGTGGATTTCTTATTTATGAGTTCAATATAAAAGGTAATGAAAAACATTAAGAAGATTATATGTAGCTTTGTTATATTAGTCCTGCTGAACCCTGCCTTAGGATTTGCTATGAGTCCTGCTTGGAGAGAGCAAGCTTTTACTGTTAATCTATATGAAGTTATGGCAAGAACGTTAGGGTGTGGACATGAGGAAGAAATAATGAAGTTTTATATTGAAGAAAGCATAGCAGACGATCTTGGATCTGAGTATGCTAGTTGGTTTCGGAAAGGAGTAGATTTGACTTATTAAGATCTGCGGTATCTCTCTTTCTGATCTGGGTCCATAGAAGGTGTAGTATTCTAGATTCTAACTGGTTGACGTTAACTCTTACATGGTAAATGTAGCTATGAGAATGTATGTTAGAGCTATTATCAATAGCTGTTTACGATGGTAATAATAATGTTCAAGCTTAGCTTGATTGAATATTTTTAGAAGAGGGGGATGCATGATATGAAAAAGATGATGTTCAGTTTGTTGATAGTGTTACCTCTGATGTTTGCTGGTTATGTTCCAGCTTTTGCAGGACAGCACGATGCTATGATAGAAAGTTTGTACGAGATAGTAAAAGAAGAGCGTCAAAAAGCTGAGCCTGATGAAAAGGTTATAAAAGCGGCCTTATCTTTAATAAAGAATTTTAGTAATGAAGAGATACTTGAGAAGAAGAAAGAGATATCTTCATGGATGATGTATTTAATAAAAGCAGGGACTTTCGTTGGATCATTAGTGTTAGTTAAGTTCATACATCCTATGCCAAAGGCTCAAGAGTCAGCTGGTTCTTCATTTTCAAATAATTGGTTTTCTGCTACGGATCCCAGAACAGACTCTAGATATCATGGAGCTTATTAGTGGATATATATACAGAGGTTAAGAAGTCGTCTTTGTATATAAATCGTGAAGTTAAGGATGTTGATAAAAGCATTGTGTTTTGGAAAAGTGAAGATTTTTGGAAGTGTTAAAGAATAACTTTTGTAGTAATTAATTTGTGAATAATAGTATAAGGCATATTATATATAACACATGAATTTAGGCTATTACAGCTTTGTATGGCTATTGTAGATAGTAATTAAACTGTATAAATGAGTCATGTAAAGTATATGTTGTAATGATAGGAGTATAGTAGGAGCTTTATAAAAGGATTATAATTTCTATGAAGAAGGAAAGGATCTTTAAACTGTTACTAATTCTTATACTGAATTCTAATACTGCATTGGCAATGTTCCCTACTCCGTTTATGCATAAACACTCTCTTAGAACCGGCTGCGGAGGTAGTTCATTATTAGATCAAACATCTTCGTATGAGTATGAAGAAGGTCTAGCACAACGAGCGATGTATCGTTCTTTATTAAGTTGGGGGAGACATGATACAGCTGTAAATGGTTATATAGAGCATCTATTAAGTACAGAAGGTCCTGCAGTTGCAGAAGTAGCAGAACAAGCTGTGGAGTTTACTTGTAAAGCTTTGGTTCCGTATGTAAGGGCAGCGGTGGAAGGAGCAAAGGCATCTGCAATAGTTGTGCTTCATCCTTATTCTGAAAGGAATATTCAGAAGGTAGTAAGAACGATAAGAAATGCAGTGGTGGCTTTTGTTTAGAGGAGCTGTTTTTGTAGCTCTAGGTATTTAATTGTTTAATAAGTTTGTTATTTTAATGTCTGCAATGTGTTTAAGTAACTCTTTAACTTTACCTTTAGTATCTGATCTTTATCTTCTCTGTAGTTTTACCAATGCGTAGCTAACTTTAGGATCTACTTTCAAAGTTTCTTTTAGAAACTCTTTTATTTTCAAAGGCATTTTAGTAGATTTAGAATTTGAATGCATTGCAAATAATCTGAGTTGAAAGACGTCAGATCTTGTGACGTTAGATAAGCATAGCTCTTAGTTCATAAAAGATATTAGGATTATCTTAGGTAAATAAACTTGTAAAGGTTATACCTATACTGATTAAACGTATAACTGTAGTTCAACATCAACCCAATCCTCATAGAAATAAGTCAGGTTTTTATCGCGTAACAGTTGTTTCTGCAGTTATAGGAATTTCTTATTAAATAACGTGTATTTTATCTTAAGTAATATAATATGAATGTAGCCGTATTTTATAGAACGTTTAAATTTAAGCCATTGTAGGGCCTTATGCAGCTATTGTAGATTCTATTTGAACCATAAATAAGCTGTATAACAGTTATAAATGTTTAAGGTTCAGTGATGGATGTTGATTACAACTCAACTTTATTCATTGCTTTTCACTGTTTCTGTTTCTCTGTCCCTGTCCTGTGGTTAGATATGAGATAGGCTTAGTAGATGAAAATAATTGATATATCATTGACATTTGAAAAAGGTTTTTTGCTAGTAGGCAGCCTGATATTAGAGTAGGTTTTTCTAAGAGTAGGTGAGAAATCTCAATAGCCTTTGGCTTGTCATTAACTTTGGTGACGAACCCTTTCCCTTTGTTAGTTAGTTTCTAAAGAAACTTTAAAAGCTTCTATCGTGAGATATAGGATGACTTTCTGATGCTTATGGTATTTGTTGTTTCTGATATGGAATAGTCAATGATTTTCGAGCATTATTTGTTTCTTTGTTGAACGCAAGATTTCAAGATTTGGCTAAGCCTATCCCGATAGTTGTTTATTATGCTGTATCTGGTTTTTTTAAAGGAACGGCAAGAGTTTTAAGGAAAGTTTTTGTTTCTTCTCGTAGTCAGCGTTATGTAAGAATCTGGGCTATGGTAGGTTTGCCATTTTGTGCTTTGTTTGCAGTAGTAGGTTAGTGTATAGATAGTGTTACTCTTTTTAATCTTTAGGGATCCAACATTATTTCTTTAATGTTAGCGTACGTGATGGAAGGTAGTGTTATCCATTTATATGGATTGCTTCAGTATGGGATTTGTTTACAGGAAATCTTGTTTATCTCATGGCCTTTTTCTAAGGAAAATTTAGTTTATCATTATTATGTTTAATAGATGTTATTTATGGTAGATAGTGCAGTGCTGGTTATTTAGGATATTTTTGAAGAATCTAAAAAGTATGGAGTTGATAAAAGAAAATATAAGTTTATAAATCGTTGTTTGGAATAATAGTCGTGTTTCCTGGATGATATTTTAAACATTTATTTGTACAGAAATTATCTTCGTATCTATTTAACCTGTTGTTAAATTGTTTGCAAACATTAGGATATTTGGTACAACAACCTTTAAAGCAGTTTAAATCTATAAGTAGCGATTGATTCAGTTGCACATTATCAAAATTACATATTTGTGTGCATTTTTCTAGATTGCAGGTTCC
>JAISGP010000076.1 GCA_031263035.1 Lachnospiraceae bacterium
CTTCGCCTTATCTGTCAAAGAAATTTTAATCTCTCTATCAGACAATCTATGGTTAATATCATCAATAAGTAAATCCATAATTCCTTCGATATTCTCCTTCGTAAGAGGTTTGAAAAGAATAGTTTCATCTAATCTATTTAAAAATTCAGGCCTAAAATGAGCTCTAAGTTCATTCATAACCATTTCTTTAACATCTTCTTTAATCTCTCCTAATACATTAATACCATCAAGAAGATAGGTTGAACCAATGTTAGATGTCATAATTAAAATAGTATTTTTAAAGTCAACAGTCCTACCTTGTGAATCCGTAATACGTCCATCATCAAGTACCTGAAGTAGGACATTAAAAACGTCCGGATGTGCCTTTTCAATTTCATCGAAAAGAACTACTGAATATGGTTTACGTCTAACAGCTTCTGTAAGTTGACCACCCTCATCATAACCTACATATCCTGGAGGTGCTCCAATTAAACGAGATACTGAATATTTCTCCATATACTCACTCATATCAATTCTAACCATATTATTTTCATCATCAAAAAGACTTTTTGCTAAGGCTTTAGCAAGCTCTGTCTTTCCAACTCCGGTAGGTCCCAAAAATAGAAATGAACCAATAGGTTTCGTTGGATCTTTTATTCCGGCTTTAGAACGAAGAATAGCTTCTGTAACTAATGTGACTGCCTCATCTTGACCAATTACAGTTTTATGAAGCTCATCTCCAAGATTAAGAACCTTACTTCTTTCACTTTCATTTAACTTAGCTACCGGAATTCCTGTCCATTTGCTAATAATCTTGGCAATTTCCTCATCAGTTACACTTTCATGAACAAGACTTAAATCTTCATCTTTCACTTTCTCCTCTTCTGCTTCAAGTTCATGTTGCAAATTAGGAAGTTTTCCATATTGAAGTTCTGCCGCTCTTTCCAAATTATATTCTCTTTGGGCTTTCTTAATTTCTGCATTTACATCTTCAATTTCAGAACGTAATTTTTGAACTTTTTCAACGCCAACCTTTTCATTATCCCATTGGGCTTTCTTACCAGAAAATTCTTCTCTAAGTTCTGATAATTCTTGTTGTAATGCTTCTAATCTTTCCTTACTTAATCTATCATCTTCTTTTTTAAGAGCCTGCTCCTCTATTTCTAACTGCATAATCTTTCTTGATAATTCATCTAGTTCAGCCGGCATACTGTCTAATTCAGTCTTAATCATAGCACAAGCTTCGTCAACTAAATCTATAGCTTTATCAGGTAAAAACCTATCACTTATATATCTATCAGATAAAGTAGCCGCAGCAACCAAAGCACTATCAGTAATTTTAACTCCGTGGAAAACTTCATATCTTTCTTTCAAACCACGAAGAATAGATATTGCATCTGCCACATCAGGTTCATCAACCATAACCGGTTGAAAACGCCTTTCAAGAGCTGCGTCCTTTTCAATATATTTGCGATACTCATCTAAAGTAGTAGCACCAATACAATGTAACTCTCCACGAGCTAACATAGGTTTAAGTAAGTTACCTGCATCCATAGCACCATCAGTTTTTCCTGCCCCAACGATAGTATGTATTTCGTCAATGAAAAGAATAACCTTGCCTTCGCTACTTTTAACTTCATTTAAAACCGCTTTAAGTCTTTCTTCAAACTCACCTCGATATTTTGCTCCCGCTATTAATGCACCCATATCAAGAGAATAAATAATCTTATCTTTTAATCCTTCCGGTACATCTCCTGCTACAATTCTGGCTGCCAATCCTTCTACAACAGCTGTCTTACCAACACCAGGTTCACCTATAAGTACTGGGTTATTTTTCGTTTTTCTGGAAAGAATTCTAACTATATGTCTAATCTCAGTATCTCGTCCAATTACCGGATCCAGCTTCCCTTCTTTAGAACTTTCAACTAAATTAGTTGCATATTTAGTTAAAGTATCATAAGTTGCTTCCGGATTATCTGAAGTCACTCTTTGATTGCCTCTAACAGTAGATAAGGCTTCCAAAAAGCTCTCCTTATTAATACCCATTTCTTTGAATAATGTCTTAATCTCTTTATTAGGATTATTAATCATGGCAAGAAAAATATGTTCAACTGAAACATATTCATCTCCCATATTTTTAGCCACATCTTCAGCAGTTATAAGAACCTTATTTAAATCAGCTCCAACATAAGGATTACCACCGCTTACTTTAGTTCGCTTTGAAATAGCCTCTTCTGCTCGATTAATGACAAGATTTTTATCTATTCCCATCTTTTCCATAAGTTTAAGAATAAGACTATCCTCTATAGTAAGTAAAGAATAGAGTAAATGCTCCTGCTCGATTTCTTGATTACCATATTCCATAGCAATTCTTTCCATAGATTGAAGGGCTTCTATAGATTTTTGTGTAAATTTTTGAATGTTCATAATATACCTCCAAAAACATTATTTTTTTATTATTTTGCAAATCTTATTTAATAATGGTTTGCAAATATACAAAGTAAAATATGCAAATGTTAAACTTATCAAAAGCATAACTTTCAATTGAAATATTTTATTTGCAAATATAGTGTTATAGATGTTGTATAACAACTACGTGTATAATATCAAAAAAAATTAGCACTGTCAAGTGACGAGTGCTAAACATTTGTGAAACTATTGTGTAACCTATTTATATAAGGCATATATGCACATTGCTAAAACCAAAACATATAAAACTATAAATCCCGGATTTGCAAATGCAGTTTTAGTACTAACATTATGTACCTCTTCCCAAGGTTTGATTTTAAGATATTTTCTGCCTGCTACAATAAAAACTATAATTGTTGAAATCATGAGAACTATTGCAAAAAGTCCATAAATACCAACAGCTATAGTACTTCCTTCCATAACAATAAGTGGTACTACTGAACCCATTATGTTAACTATCATATGGATTATTATGGTATATCTTATGTCACCAGTCTTATAAGCGATGGCTCCTAATATAATTCCAACGCAGAATGCGTAAAAGGCTTGTTCAAAATTCCTATGAAATAAACCGAAACTTAAAGCACTTAATGCAACGGCTGTTTTATAGCCATAGGGTCTAAGCTTATCTAATAGTACTTTTCTAAAAAATAATTCCTCAAAGATTGGAGCAGCTACCGCTACAAATAAGAAAATAACTGGAATAGGTAAATCCTGCATAGTCTCTGACATTTGATTGCCAATATCCATCTTACCATTGATAATAAAATCAACTGCCCACATAACAAGTCTAGTTAATAGATTTCCTATATAAATTAAACCTAATCCGCAGAAAATCAAAGGAATAAGCTTGGAAACTGTAATCTTACTCTTAGTAACCTTTATACTCTTAATATTTCTAGTGATTAAACTAAATACAAAAAGACATAATAGTGTTATAAAAGGAGAAATTACTATGGATACTATATTGGCAGTTTCCGCAGTTATAATCCCTCTGTCAATAAAACCGCTTAAAGTAAAACCTAGTATAAATCCCACTAAATCAAATAAAACGCAAGTAACAGCTAAAGCAAATCCAATTCTTGATAAATTTTTCTTTTCCAATCTCATTACCTTTCTAAATTTCTATCTTCAAAAACCTACATAGACGATATATTCCGCAAGTTAATTCTATATAATGTAGCTAAAACTATCTTGCTATCCTACACATCTATCATTGAAAGTCCAATTCTACCCTTTTTCTCGTCAACAGAAATAACCCTCACATTAACTACGTCACCTATTTTAAGCACATCAAGTGGATGTTTAATGAACTTTTTATTGGTAATTTGTGATATATGTACCAATCCATCCTGATGAACACCAATATCTACAAATGCACCAAAATCTATAATATTTCTTACAGTACCAGTAAGAATCATGCCTTCTTTTAAATCTTTCATATCTAGTACATCAGTACGTAAAACTGGCTTAGGTAGTTCTTCTCTAGGATCTCGACCTGGCTTTTCAAGTTCTTTAACAATATCTTTTAAAGTTTCTTCACCAATGCCAATGTTCTCAGATAAACCTTTATAATCCTTAATTTCTTTTCCTAGAGTAGATAGTTTCCCTTCTTTAACATCATCTTTACTTAAGCCCATTTCTTTTAAAAGCTTTGTAGTTGCATCATAACTTTCAGGATGAACTCCAGTATTATCTAAAATATTTTTTCCATTTTTAATTCTAAGGAAACCGGCACATTGTTCAAAAGCTTTTGGTCCTAATTTGCTAACTTTTTTAAGCTCTTTTCTATCTGTAAATTCGCCGTTTTCTTCTCTATAGGCAATAATATTTTTAGCTAAGGTAGATGTTATACCTGAAACATAAGTAAGTAGGCTTGAAGAAGCAGTATTTAAATCTACTCCTACACTGTTAACAGCTCTCTCAACTACACCTGACAAAGATTCCTTTAATTTCTTTTGGTCCATATCATGTTGATACTGACCAACGCCTATAGACTTAGGATCTATTTTAACCAATTCAGCCAATGGGTCTTGAAGACGTCTAGCAATTGAGGTTGCACTTCTTTGACCTACGTCAAATTCTGGAAATTCTTCTGTAGCAAGTTTACTGGCAGAATATACTGAAGCTCCTGCCTCACTAACAATAATATAGCTAACTTTTTTTTCAAAATCCTTATTATGTTCTTTAAGAAAATCTGCAATAAAACTTTCTGACTCTCTTGAAGCGGTACCATTTCCAACGGAAATTATATCTACACCATATTTTTTAATTAATTTCCAAATAGTATTTGCAGAAGCAAGTTGCTTCTCTTTCGTAGTAGGTGCTGTTGGATATATTACTGTAGTATCAAGAACTTTTCCGGTAGGAGAAACTACAGCTAATTTACAACCTGTTCTAAAAGCAGGATCCCAGCCTAAAACTGTCTTACCTAAGATCGGTGGTTGTAAAAGAAGTTGTTCTAAATTAGTTCCAAAAACTTTTATAGCTGCATCTTCAGCCTTTTCAGTAAGTTCACTTCTAATTTCTCTTTCAATTGATGGTGCAATAAGTCTTTTATATGCATCTTCAGTTGCATTTTTAATAACTTCCACCACACTGTCATTTTGTATAACTTTTTTATCTAATAATTCTTTAGGAATACCTATAAAAAGTGGATCTGGTGCATCTTCTAAAACTAGTTCAAATTTCTGTTCCTCACCCTTTTTTAAGTTTTTCTTTTTAGGTTTATCTTCTTCTAAATGAAGTCCTGATAGAAGCTTTCCAAATTCAGAATTGTTGTTAAAATTTTTATTGAATGATTTTTCTTCTTTTTGTTTTACCGGCTTTAATACTAAATTCTTTCTATTAATAACTCTGGTCTCAAGATAATGCAGCACATCTTCTTCCGGTGCATCAATCTTAACAGTAAGAACTTTCTCCTTCTCACCACGATTTATAGCAAGAACTCTATGACCTGCCACCTTAGATACCGGTTCTTCAAACTCATAATACATATCATAAACTGTACTTTCATCCGGATTTTTAGCTACGCTTACAAGTTTTCCTTTAGTTGTAGTCTCATGTCTAATCCAAGTACGATAATCAGCATTATCAGAAATCATCTCAGCTATTATATCTGATGCACCCTCAATAGCCTCTTCTTTAGTCTTTACTTCTTTTTCTTCATCTACGAACTTCTCTGCAAATGAAAAAACATCCTCTTCTATCTGTCTAGCAATTATCATTTCTGCCAATGGTTCTAAACCTTTTTCTTTAGCTATAGTTGCTCTAGTTCTTCTCTTTGGACGATATGGACGATATAAATCATCAACAGTAACAAGATTCTCTGCTTTCTCAATAGAAGCCTGAAGTTCAGGTGTCAGATTTCCTTGTTCCTCAAGAATTTTAATAACTTGAGCTTTTTTATCTTCTAAATTTCTAAGATAAGTAAGTCTTGCAAATAAATCTCGAAGCTGTTCGTCATTTAAACTACCTGTAACTTCCTTTCTATATCTTGCTATAAATGGAAGGGTGTTACCTTCATCAATTAATTTAACTGCTGCGTCAATCTGACTTTTTTTAATCTTTAATTCTTCTGAAATGACTTGATTAATGTCCATAAAACTCTCCTAAATAATTTTTCTAAAAAGATAATTTTAGTTTTAAAAACCTTATTTTTAAATCGCTATTATAATTAGTATCACTTCCTGTAATTCTTTAAAGCTTTATCAATTATCTTTTTTAATAGTACAAAAGCACAGGTCACCCTGTGCTTTAAATATAAGTATATTATAACTTATAAAGTAATCCCCGAAAATGCCGGGTCCGTATTTTGACTCCTAGCCATAGCCAGGTGGATGTTCGCACCTAATTTTCTGCCTTCCTCCGGTCACACTCCGACAATTACTGAGGCCTGACATATTATAGAGATAAAAAACTACCGTTTAAAGTTTTGTAGGTTCAAAATAACGGATTTGTCGCACATCTCAGGTTTCTTACTAAATTATACAAATAAACTTAGATAATTTCAAGCTTTATCAAGAATTATTTCTAGTTAAACCACCTTTTTGTACTCTCTGTATGAACTATTAAATAATTCATCAAACTCTCTCTCTTCTTCATCTATATATTTTTTATCATCTTCCTCACATTTTAAATAGGGGTTATAATGTAATACTCTTTAATACATTTAGTTTTCTTCTCTAATTTTCTCCCTAGTTTCTTCTGCAATAATTTCTTGAATTTCTTCAAATATTGGGAAACCTGCGACAGCTTCCTTTGCATAAGTTATATTCAATGTTTTTTCCAGTTCAAGCCATGTACTTAAATCAGATTCATTGTGAGAAAGGGTAGCTTCAAGTTTATCTAAGGCAGTTGCTACCTTAGCTTCTAAAGTTTCTTTAGCATTATACTCATCAATAATACCAAGTAACTCCTCTTCTTGCTTTTTAGGTAAAGAGCTAAATAACTTTTTCGTAGCATCTAATTCTTCTACTTCTTCCTTTTCTCCCTTTAAAAATGAAGGGGTATCGCCTACAACGGCTTCACCTATATCATGCCACATACACAACTCATAAAGTCTGTCCATATCCAAATCAGGTATTTCATCCTTTATAAGCCATGCAAATAATATCATTCTATGAGAATGGTCTGAAATACTTTCTCTTCTATCTAATTTTGTCCAACAATGTCTAACATTGGTTTTAAGATTATTTGCAATCTTTAAGAAAGAAACTATAGTTTCTGCGTCCATGACTTGTCCTTTTTATATTTTCCAACTATGCTTCATTATAAGGAATACATAAAATATTCTTATATCATTACAATGATTTTATATCTAAGAATTAAAACTATCCTTTTATTTAAACATTCTGATTTCTACTTCGTAATTTTCTTTAAATGTTTTTTATAAAAGAATAAAACTATCTTCTCCACATATCGTTTCAAAACAATCTGTATCTCTTCTTTGGGATTAATAGGCTTAACGAGAATAGAATATATTCCAGTTCTTTTAGCACCCCAAACATCTGTAAAAAGTTGATCACCTACAAATACGGTAGTTTTAACATCTGTTCCCATAAGGTTCATGGCTTTTCTATAGCCACTACGTTTTGGCTTGTTTGCCTTGAAAATATAATCTACATTTATATCTTCATTAAACATCTTTACTCTTGGTTCTTTATTATTTGACAAGAGACAGCATTTAAACCCAATCTTTCTTAAATTATCAAATAATTCAATAGCCTTATGATCTGCCGGAAATCCATGAGGAACTAGCGTATTATCTATATCAAATATAAGTCCCCTTATTCCTTCTTTATATAGTTTTTCAAAGTCTATTGAATAAGTGGAATTCTCATATCTGTTAGGATAAAAGGTTTGTAAAAAATTCATGTAGGTAATTCTCCTAGTTTTATTGATTTTCAAAAATCCATTTTACACTTTCTCTGTTTATAAGTGCAAATAAAAATGTATTAAAAGATACAAATGTAAGGTCTATAATTAATTGTATTATTTCAATTATTCTTCTCTTTATCTCATATCTTTCAAGAATGCCTTATATCCTTTATATGCTTCATAAATATCTGCCTTAGATGTTCCTTCATATAGAGCATGCATAGAAAGTACAGCAACCCCTGCATCAATTACGCTCATACCATATTTTGCCATAAGAAAGGCAATAGTTCCACCGCCGCCAATATCTACAGCACCAAGTTCAGCTAATTGGAAGCTTACTTCATTATCATCTAAAACTTTTCGAAGTTTAGCTATATATTCAGCATTAGCATCATTTGCACCACTCTTACCACGAGCTCCGGTAAATTTATTAAATACAAGTCCATGAGCAAGGAAAGATGAATTCTTAGGTTCATAAACATCTGCAAATAAAGGATCAAAAGCTGCATTTACATCTGAACTTAGCATTGTTGAATTCTGCATGGTTCTTCTAACAGCTAAATTATCAGAAAAACCTAAAAGATTAACTACTTCCGCAACTGTATTTTCAAAGAACATAGATTCCATACCAGTTGCGCCTTCGCTACCAATCTCTTCCTTATCAACTAATAAGGTACAAGTGGTTCTTTCCACATCAGAAGTCTCTAACATTCCAAGTAAAGATGTATAAGCACATACTCTATCATCTTGACCATAGGCTAAAATCATACTTCTATCAAGTCCTAAATCTCTTGCTTTACCTGCAGGTACAATCTCCAGCTCTGCAGATAAAAAATCTTCCTCAGCAAAGTGATAATGTTTCTCTAAAATCTTAAGAACAGTTTCTTTTACACCGTCTTTTTCTGCATCTTTAAATGGCAAATTCCCAATAAGTAGGTCTAATTTTTCACCATTTACAAATTCATTTGCCTTCTTCTCACTTAAGCCTTTATCCAAATGAGGAAGTAAATCTGTTACTACAAATACCGGATCTTCTTCATTTTCACCAATATTTATTTTAATTACACTACCATCTTTTTTAGCTACTACACCATGAAGTGAAAGAGGTGTTGCAAGCCATTGATATTTCTTTATTCCTCCATAGTAGTGAGTATCTAAATATGCCAACTCATTACTTTCATACAAAGGATTAGTCTTTACATCAAGTCTTGGACTATCAACATGAGCTCCAAGAATATTCATACCTTTTCTAATATCATCAGAACCAATTTCAAATAAAACAATAGTTTTATTCATATGAGTTGCAAATATTTTATCTCCAACTTTAAGGCTTTGGTCAGTATCTATATAAGTATTTAAGTCTTTATAGCCTGCTTCTATTGCCATAGTCTTAGCTAAATCAATACATTCTCTTTCAGTTTTCCCACCATCTAAAAATTCTTTGTAATCTTTAGATAACATTTCTAATTCTTCTAGTTCTGCACTAGAATATTTGCTCCAAATACTTTTTATTTCCATTTTTTCTCCTTTTTATTCCGTTATAAATTTATAGGTTGTTCTAGAAGTAAAATCTTCACCTTTAAGTAATACGCATGACTTAAATTCAGGCACATTTATAGCATTAGGGGTATATTGCGTTTCAAAGCAAATTCCACCTCGTTTGCCATAAATTGCACCTGATTTTCCTTTTTCATTTACAAGGAAATTCCCTGAGTACAACTGCATAGCTGGCATATCTGTATATACTTCCATAGTTATACCGGTTTTAGCTGCATAAAGACTAGCAACCTCCTCATATCCCTCATTTAAAAGTTCATAACTATGATCATATCCATTTCCATATTTTAGGGCAATATAATCAGCATTTATATCTTTACCAATCTGTTTTCTTTCGGTAAAATCCATAGGGGTATCTTCCACCGGAACAAAACCACCATCTGGAATTGAGAATTCATCAGTCTTAGCAAATACTTCTGCGTTAATCCATACTTCTTCATCAAGGATATTGCCACTGTTATGTCCATCTAAATTAAAATAGCTATGATTAGTAAGATTAAGCGGTGTATCTTTATCTGCCTTAGCATTATATATTAAATCTAAGGAATTGTCATTATTCCATCTATAAGTTACAGATATATCAACCTTTCCCGGAAAGCCTTGGTCACCGTCTTCACTTATAATTGCAAATGTAATACTAGTGTATACATCACCTTCATCAATATCTTTTACTTCCCACATTCTATTGTTATAGAAATCTCTTCCTCCATGAAGAGTATTCATATTATCATTTGGAGTTAAACCATATGTTTTGCCATTTAATGTAAATGTTGCATCAGATATTCTATTTGCAACTCGACCAACTGTTGCACCAAACCACTTATCAGAAGCTTCATATTCCCCTGCAGTATCATAGCCAAGGACAACATCAATAAGTTTGCCATCTACATCTGGCACAAGGACCGAAACCAAAATTGCACCATAATCTGAAACAGTGATTTTAGCACCATTTTTATTCTCTAATATATAAAGTGTAGTTTCACCTACTTTAGTTTTACCAAAACTTCTTTTTTCAATCATATTATTCTATTCTCCCTTCAAAATCCAATCTAGGTTTAAACAAATAATATTTTATCATATATATTTTCATAATAAAACCAAATCTATAAAATGGTAAAATATACGCCATATTTATAACATACTTATACTACAAAGAGAGTTAAACACTAAAAAACTGTTACACTAATTTCTTAATGTAACAGTTTTCTACTTTTATCTGGACTTAAAAATCCAATTTTTATTTTAGATGTATTTTACTTTTAAAGCACCTGGATTGCTGTAATACTTGTATGAAGATGATGGATCATAGTTGCAATAAAGCTTTCCAATGTATTTACGATATTTATATGGTAATCTCCACTTCTTTGTAGTTTTGGTACATGTCAATGTTTTAATCTTATAATACTTCTTTCCAGACTTATAATATATTCTTAAAGATCCCTTTGGGCAATTTGAGTAATAATATATGTAACGTGTAGATTTTCCAATTTTCGTATATATTTTCGGTGACATATCTTTTGGATTAGATGTAAAGTTATAAACTGCGGCATTGTTATATGTTCCTGCCGGAATATAAATTCTAAAATAATAATTCGTTTTCAAACTCTTCGAAGTATAAAAACAGGATTTATCAAGTTCCATAGTAGACAGCATTGTATTTTTTAAACTTTTAAGAGTTTTCCATTTATTTGCACTTTTATATTGAACATATAAAGTAGATAAACCATAATTAGAAATTTTAAATTCCTTTGTAAACGAATAAGAATAAGAGTATCTCTTATAATAAGTTGCTAAAACTGAATGAATTTTAGCAGTACCTTTAATAATTTTCCAAGTAACTTCTGGCGTTGCATATACTGTGTTAGTAACCTCGCCTGTAGTCGGATTACATACTCGATCATTAAGTCCAACACGATTTATACCATATCGGAAAGTTACAGATGTTCCCGGTCTCCAATAACCTTGTGTCTGGCTAAATGGAGATATTTTGTAAGTCACTCCTGATGTAAAACTATCAGAATAATGATAATAGTTTAAAGAAGTACCGTAACTAAGATTAGTATAATACCTATGTGCATCATACCATTTTCCACCGATTAAAACTTCTAAATAATAAAAGCCAGTCTGATTTACAGTCACATTAACATAAGAAACATCTACTTGGGTAGCTTGCACATTATAGGTAGGTGTAGCACTTCTCATTCCATTACCTACACTCGCTGTTCTAAGACTTCCTACTTGTGTCTTTCCCACTGTTCCTTTGTCAGATGTAAGGGTATTCTGACTTGTTGTTTCGGCTGCAGATACTTTCTTAATGTTAATTCCATCAAAAACAACTAACGAAGTAAATGCAACAGTTAAAGAAAGAGCAACTGATAAAATTTTCTTTTTGAATTTTTTTTCTTTCATATAAACCCCCTTTAATTTTCAGTTTATAAATCTAAACAGTTACTAATTCCGTTCATTTTACAATTTTACAAGGATAAAGTCAATACAAATATGAACTTTTTGTATTATTGTATGCATTTTTTGTTTATTTATGATAAATTTAATTATCTTTTTGATTTTTAAGTCAAAATAGTATGAATTATATGCAAAATTCACCGATTGATTGGGAATATTATATATAGAAACTTCCCCAGAATGAATTACAAATTTCGTTTTAGAAAACATATTTTTTTCATGAATATAAAAGTTTAATAACAATATTTCAAAAAAACTTTCCTATAATACTATAAAAGAGGGTTTAGACATTACGTCTAAACCCTCTTACAAATATAATATTTTATTTTAAAGATATTTTACTCTTAAAGCACCTGGATTGCTGTAATACTTGTATGAAGATGATGGATCATAATTGCAATATAGTTTTCCAATGTACTTACGATATTTATATGGTAATCTCCATTTCTTTGTACTTCTTGTACATGTTAATGTTTTAATCTTATGATATTTCTTTCCAGATTTATAATAAATTCTTAGAGATCCCTTTGGACAATATGAATAATAATAAATGTAACGTGTAGATTTTGATACTTTAGTATATATTCTTGGTGACATATCTTTTGGATTAGATGTGAAGTTAAATACTGCTTGATTATTATATGTTCCTGCTGGAATGTAAATTCTAAAGTAGTAATTTGTTTTTAAGTTATTTGAATAATAATAACATGATTTATCCCTATCCATCATAGACACATCTGTATTTTTTATACTTGTAAGATTTTTCCAAGTTTTTCCGCTTTTGTATTGGATATATATAGAAGATATTCCATAGTTAGAAGCTTTAAATGTTTTGTAAAAATAATAATAACTATAACTTCTATAATATTTTGTAGCTGCTACCGAATAAATTTTTGCGTTTCCTTTGACTATTTTCCATGTTGCTGAAGTCGTATAGTAAAGAGGACTAGTTATTTCTCCTGTCGATAAATTATATCCTCTAGATTTACTACCTGCATAATCTAAACCATATCTAAATGTTATTGACATACCTGGCTTCCAGTATCCAAATGTTTGGCTAAAAGGAACCACAAGTTTTGAAGTGTTAGCAGTTAAGTTAATATCATAGCCATAACCTAATGGAGCCATACCGTTTAATTTATTATAATAAGTACCAGCATCATACCATTTTCCACCAATGTATACCTCAAGCCAATATCTACCTGATTGACCTACGGATATATCTATTCCTGAATAATCAATTTGAGTTGCTTGTACATTAGTAGGAGAAGCTGTAGCTCTTCTCATTCCATTGCCAACATCAGATGTAGCAAGTACACCAATTTGTGTTTTTTCAGCTGAACCTTTAGTTGCTGTAAGAGTATTCTGACTTGTTGTACCTGCTGCAGATGCTTTCTTAGCATTAGTTCCATCAAATACTACTAATGATGTAAATGCAACTGTTAAAGAAAGAGCAACTGCTAAAATTTTCTTTGTTAATTCTTTTCGTTTCATATTAACCCCCTTAAATTTTTAGTTTATAAATATAAACATTTACTAATTCAGTTTATTTTACGACCAATATTTATCAAAGTCAAGGCAAATATTTGCATTTTGTGATTTAATTTACGCATTTTGTCATTTTGTATAATTTTTAATCTTTTTTTAACTCTTTGTCCATTATTTCCGTAAATCTATATAAACATTCTGTAACGATTTTGTCATTTCAATTATCATTGTACTTGTATTGTTATCCGTTTTTTTGTTTGTAATTTTTTATAATATCTATATTTTCTTAATAAAAATAAATCTATACATAGATCAAAAGATTATATACATTTTGCAAAAATCACTGTTTATTTTTTTAACACAAAAAAAATTTCCGTTTTTCATAAAGTAATATTATATAAGTATCTTTACTAACTCTAATTATTTCAAAGTAACCTTAAATAACACCAAAAAAACAGGCAGAATTTAATCCAACTGCTTACTATCCATTAAGCTAATTTAATAATGACTATTCTAAACACAAAACTTCTCAAATTTCACTACTATACTAAAATCATTTCTCTTTAAAGTATTCATACATTAAATTCAAGATTTCAGCTATCATTATATTTTAAAAAAGTAAATCCCTAGTATAATACTATTTTGACATCTTATTTATCAAATGAAAAATACGATTTATAAGATTATTCTCATTATATACCATTGGTTCTGCTTTCAGATTAACCTTCCCTGTATCTACACCATAGTGATTAAAATGAAGATCAAAAAACCCTGAATTCTTAGGTGCATCATAGGGAAAATATGTTTTCATTCTGTATATGTAATATATAATTGCTACAGCTATTATCACTCCTCCTAGAATTCCAATCCATAAAGGTAATTTTCTTTTCAAAAAATACCGATATATAATCAGTAAAGCTATAAAAAATATCACTGGGTATATTATAGGATTATATTCCCATGCTCCTTTAAAATCTAAAAGAAATAAGGACATACCAGCTCTTGTAAGCCCACATCCCGGACAAGGTATACCAAAAAGTGCTTTAAATAAACAACCGGTATCAAAGAAAACATTTAGTCCTACAAAATATAAAATTATAATCGCAAAAAGAAATGGGTTGATTTTTTTCAAATCAACCCACATCATCTTAAAACCATTCTTCATTTGTTGTACTAAAGAACTATTTTTCATAAACTTCCTTTAACGAAATATTTCAATTTGCAAAAATACTTTTCTTTTTAAAAGAGTTGCTAATCCTCATTAAAAATATGATTAATTCTAATAAAATACCAACTTTTTATTGAAGAAATTTCTGCAATTAAGAATATCTTATAATATACATTTCTTAGGGCACTTCTCTGCACAAGCACCGCAATCTGTACACTTGGTGGTATCGATATATGCTATATTGTCTGTAACATGAACAGCGTCAGCTGGACAGACCTTTTCGCACATTTTACACCCAATACATCCAACTTTGCAAGCCTTCATCACATCTTTACCTTTATCTTTGCTCATACATTGAACAAAGTGTTTGTGATCATAAGGAACAAGTTCTATTAAATGTTTTGGACAAACAGCGATACACTTCTTACAAGCTTTACAAGCTTCTTTATCTACAACAGCTACTCCATCAACTAAATGGATAGCATCAAATGGGCAAGCTTCTACACAAGAGCCTTCACCAAGACAGCCATAATTACAAGCCTTTGGCCCACCATCTTGCATCATATTTGCATATACGCAATCATGAACTCCAGTATATTCATACTCTTGCTCAGCATTTGTACATGAACCATTACATTTTACAAATGCAACTTCATGAGCCATTTCTCCAACTTCTTCTCCCATAATAGCTCCAACTTTAGCACCAACAGGAGCACCACCTACAGGACAAGCATTTGCAGGAGCTTCGCCCTTTACTATTGCAGCTGCAAGTCCGGAACATCCCGGATAACCACAACCACCACAGTTATTTCCCGGAAGAACTTCTAATATCTGCTCTTCTCTTTCATCAACTTTTACTGCAAATACCTTGCCGGCAAATCCAAGGAATACACCAATGAATAACCCGGTTCCGCCTACAAGAGCAGCAGCAATTAAAATACCTTGTAACATTATTCATTCCTCCTTAGATTAATCCTGAAAAGCCAAAGAACGCAATAGCCATAAGACAAGCTGATATAAGAACGATTGGAGTTCCTTGCCAATTTTCAGATATATTGTTATATTCAATTTTCTCACGAATTCCTGCCATAATTGTAATAGCAAATAAGAATCCAACTGCTGTTGCAAATCCATTAACTACACCTTGAAGAAGATTGTAGCTTTTTTGAACATTTAATAATGCAACACCAAGAACTGCACAGTTAGTAGTAATAAGAGGTAGATACACTCCTAAGGCTCTATATAAAGATGGAATACTCTTCTTTAAGAACATTTCAACAAATTGAACTAATGCAGCTATAACCAAAATAAATACGATTGTATTTAAAAATGTAAAGTCTAACGGTACTAAAATGTAATCATATATAAGCCCTGTAAAGAATGAAGCTATAGTTATAACGAATACAACAGCACCACCCATTCCAGTAGCAGTTTCAACTTTCTTAGATACACCTAGGAAAGGACAAATTCCAAGGAACTGAGAAAGAACTACGTTATTTACAAGGGCTGAACCAACTATAATAATAATTAATGTTTTCATAACCTTCCCTCCTATTCCTCAGATTTACTTTCTTCTAATTTTTCTTCAACAATATTTTCTTCTTTATCTGGTTCTGAACCAGTTGCAAATATTTTAGCCTGTCCACCACACATACCACAAGCAGCACAAGCTTCTTCATCTCTATCTGCCTTACTTGGTACAGCTGCACCTTTTTTTCTTGCAACATTTGCTTTAATTTTGTTTTGAAGAGCAACAAGACAAGCAAGAACAAGGAATGCTCCAGGAGCAAGAATGAAAATTGTTATAGGTGTATATCCAACCTTGCCTTCTCCAGCAAGAGGAATAATCTGAGCTCCGAAAGCCTTACCGGAACCAACAAGTTCACGAACAATACCTATACAGGTTAAACCTACTGTAAAGCCAAGTCCCATTCCGATACCATCAAAGATAGATGGAATAACTGGGAATTTAGAAGCATAACTTTCAGCACGTCCTAAAATAATACAGTTAACAACGATAAGTGGTATATAAATTCCAAGAGCGTTGTAAAGACTTGGAACAAAACCTTGAAGTAAAAATTGTACCATGGTTACGAATGATGCAACAACTACGATAAAAGCAGGCATACGTACTGAATCTGGTATAATTTTACGAAGCATAGATATAAGCATATTAGAAAGAACTAAAACAACTGTAGTTGAAAGTCCCATTCCAATACCATTTATAGCAGATGTTGTAACAGCTAGTGTTGGACACATACCAAGCATAAGAACAAAGGTAGGATTTTCTTTTACTATACCGTTAAACAGTCTTTCTGATGGTGTATTTTCTCTCATCAAATTCTCCCCCCTTCTACTTAGCTAAAGCCTTCTCGTAATAACCAACAGCTGCATTAACAGCACCGGTTACAGCACGAGATGTGATTGTAGCACCAGACAATTGATCAATTGCTTGACCTGAACCGCTATAGTCTTTTTGAACTACAAATTTTTCAGTTGCACTTTTATCTTTGTATTGATTGTAGAAGCTTGGTTCTGTGGCTCTCATACCAAGACCTGCAGTTTCAGAAATAGAAAGAATTGAAATTCCGCTTACCTTCTTATCCGCTGTAATACCTACAGTAATCTTAATATCTCCACCATAACCATCTTTATCAGTTGTAGTAATGATGTAACCTGTTTTTCCACCGGCTACTGCAACAACTTCATCAATTTCAGCGTTAACATCCATCTTCTTTATTGCAGATTTAGCAGCTTTAGTATCTAATTTTTCTTCTTTAAAATCAGAAGCTGAAGCCTTTGGAAATACTTCTTGCCATGCAGCTCTTTTAGCTGCATCTTCTGCTTTAGCTATTGGATCTTTAGTAATTTGATATACAAATCCAAGACAAATTCCAGCTATCAATGTAATCATTGTAAGGATTAGCGTGTTTTTAATAATTTTCTTCATTATTTTTCGCCTCCTTTACCAAATGGTTTATATTTAATCCATTTATCAAGAAGTGGTACAAAAAGGTTGCTTATGATAATTGCATAAGAAACTCCTTCAGCTGAACCACCAAACAATCTAAATAATCCTGTTAGGATACCAAGGATAACACCATAAACAATCTGTGCACGTGGTTTAATTGGTGCAGTTACATAATCTGTAGCCATAAACCAAGCACCTAACATAATACCACCACCACAAAGTTCAGCAGTAATATATTGAGGATCAAAAAGTCCAACCTTAGCTGAACTGAATTGACCAAAAATACCAATAAAAATAACAAATGTTACAATATAAGTACCTGGAATTCTAAGATCTATTATACCCATAAGAATAAGGAAAATAGCACCTAGCATAATTGCTATAACAGATGTTTCTCCAATAGTTCCTGGGATTTTTCCAAGAAACATAGACATAGTATCTACTGTAGATAATCCACCTGCTTTAATATCAGCAAGAGGTGTAGCTCCTGTAACTCCATTATAAATAAATGTTGTCATAGGTCCTGTGAAAGAAATCATAAGGAAGCATCTTGCACCAAGAGCTGGGTTCATGAAGTTCTGTCCAAGTCCACCAAAGAGCTGTTTAACTACTAAAATTGCAAATATACTTCCAAGACCGCCCATCCAAAGTGGAGCTGTAGGAGGCATATTAAGTCCTAATAATAATCCTGTAACTGCTGCACTAAAGTCACCAATTGTAACTTTTTTGTGCATAGCCTTTTCCCAAATAAATTCTGTAAGAACTGCCACCACTATTGTTGTTAAAAGCATCAATAAAGCATTTAATCCAAAATTGTATACACCAAATGCTGATGCAGGAACTAAAGCAATGAATACACATTTCATAATGCCTGATGTACTCATTCTATCCCTAACGTGTGGTGAAGAAGATATTTTTAAACTAAAATCACTCACTGTATCGTCCTCCCCTACTTTTTCTTCTTATTTGCAAGTACTACTTTTCTCATAGAAGCAATAGATTGTTTTAATTGACGATGTGCCGGACATACAAATGAACAGCAACCACATTCGCAACACTCTAAGCCTTCCATGGCTTCAAAACCAGCTTCATCATGATGTTCAGCTAAGTCTGCAAGACGTGCAGGAATTACTCGTCCCGGGCAAACTTCCACGCAACGACCACAATTAATACAAGCACTTGGCTCATACTTAGATACTTCATCTTTATCAAAGCATAAAATTGATGAAGATGTTTTAGTAATTGGTGTATCTAATGTTATCATAGCAAATCCCATCATAGGTCCACCAGAAATAACTTTTTCTGTGCCTTCTTTAAGTCCACCGGCTGCTTCTACAAGTTCAGCCTGATTACAACCTAAATAAACCTTAAAGTTACTTGGTGTATTAATACCACTACCACTTACAGTTGTAATACGTTCAATAACCGGTCTTCCAAGAGCTACTGCATTATATGTAGCTACTACAGTTTCAACATTATCAACGATACAACCTACGTCAGCTGGAAGCATACTAGAATTAATTGCACGACCGGTTGTGGCATATATTAAAGTACGCTCACCACCTTGAGGATATTTAGTCTTTAAAGCCATAACCTCAATGTTTTGATCATCTTTTGTGGCTTCTCTCATTTTTTGAATACATTCCGGTTTATTATCTTCAATACCGATAATTCCCTTTGCATTGTCAAATAAGCTTAAAAGAATACGTAGTCCCCCAACTACTTTTTCCGTATCTTCAAGCATACGACGATAATCTGCTGTAATGTAAGGTTCACACTCAGCTCCATTTACAATAATGTAATCTACAGTGCTTGGATCCTTTGGAGATAATTTTACTCTAGTTGGAAAACCTGCACCTCCCATACCAACAACGCCAGCATTTGCAATTAAGTCTAATGTTTCAGATTTTTCCAAAGTTTTATAGTCATGAGGAGTAAATTCTACTTCTTCATATTGACCATCATTTTCAATGACTATTGAATTAACTCTACCTCCTGTTGGATTTAGACGTGATTCAATAGCTTTTACAGTACCAGAAACACTACTATGAATTGGGCTAGATACGAATCCACCTGCTTCCGCTATCATTTGCCCACGAAGAACATGGTCCCCAACGGCTACTACTGGTTTAGCTGGTGCACCAATATGCTGAGATATAGGAAATACTAAATCGCCTTGTGGCTTAATTTCAACAATTTCCTTGTCTTTAGCCAACTCCTTGCCATCGAAGGGATGAATTCCACCTTTAAATGTTAATTTTGGCATCTACCTCTTCCTTCCTTTCTATATAAAATATTTTAAACAGATTGTACTTTGTTAAGTACATTGTTCAATTTTCTACTACTTAGTATCATATAACATTTTTACTAAAATTTCCACAAAAATAGGGAATATTTTCTCATTTTTTTGTATAAAACAAAATACAAACTAGAACGTGGTCTAGTTTTTTGTCTCAGTTTATTCACATTTAATAGGCAAATGACATTTTTTATATTTACCCATTATAACTACACAAAAATAAAATGTAATAAATAAAATAATGATACCTCGTCTAAGTAAAACATTATATCAGTATGTTATTATATAGTCAAATCTAGAAAATAGTATTTAATATATATAGCTTAATTATTCTCTAGATTTTATCTGTGGAAAATCTGCTCATCAGCTCGATTTCCCTTTGCTTCATCTCGCTGTTGTTTGATTTTCCAATATGCAAATATATAAATATATCACT
>JAISGP010000005.1 GCA_031263035.1 Lachnospiraceae bacterium
AAGTAATAAGACCCCTTGAAGACGACGAGGTAGATAGGTCAGAGGTGGAAGTGTGGTAACACATGTAGCTGACTGATACTAATAGGTCGAAGTCATGACCAAGAGTCAATGGATAGGAAGATGTAAATCAGGAAAAAAGATACTTGTATGCGGTTTTTAAGGTATATGGCCCAGTGGCTCAGTTGGTTAGAGCGCCGCCCTGTCACGGCGGAGGTCGAGAGTTCGAGTCTCTTCTGGGTCGTTTGTGGGATCATAGCTCAGCTGGGAGAGCACCTGCCTTACAAGCAGGGGGTCACAGGTTCGAGCCCTGTTGGTCCCACTCTTTTAAAATTTTATGGATGGATTCCCGAGCGGCCAAAGGGGGCAGACTGTAAATCTGTTGTCGACGACTTCGAAGGTTCGAATCCTTCTCCATCCATTGTGAAGTAAATTCACCAAAAGATAAGGATGATGAGGAGAGAACTAAGCGGTTCCGAATCCTTCTCCATCCATTAGGATGACTAAGAATTCAGATATGATGTTTAGAAAACTAAGCGGTTCCGAATCCTTCTCCATCCATTGTATATCTTTTTATTTTTAATTGTTTATTTTATTTATTGTCGCGGGGTGGAGCAGTCTGGAAGCTCGTCGGGCTCATAACCCGAAGGTCACAAGTTCAAATCTTGTCCCCGCAATTTAGTTTCTCAAATGAAACTAGTAGTACATTATAACAGCGGTCCTCAAGTTCAAATCTTGTCCCCGCAACTCGTGAGGTTAGTAGTTCTTCACAACAGCGGTCCCTAGGTTAAATCCTATCCCCGCAACTCAGCTTTAATAATGAAGCTAGTAGTCCATTACAACAGCGGTTCATATGGTAATTGTATTCCCGCTATTATATATATTTAATTTAATATTGATTATTTCATTTTGCCCAGATAGCTCAGTCGGTAGAGCAGAGGACTGAAAATCCTCGTGTCACTGGTTCGATTCCGGTTCTGGGCATTTATACATGTTTGTATTATGATGTATTTATATTAATAACCTAATGAGGGCGTGTAGCTCAGGTGGTAGAGCACTTGACTTTTAATCAAGTTGTCCGGGGTTCGAATCCCCGCACGCTCATTAAAAAAATAACTGAACTTTTGCAGAGATGCAAAGGCTCGCAATCCCAGCATGCTCATTAAGGAAAACGTTTTATTTTTAAAGACTTTAAATAAGTCTTTTTTTTGTATACTGTTTTCTATAATAATAATTTATGGTATTATATCAATAATAAGATAGAATTGTTATTTAATAATGATATATGGAGGGATAATATGATTATAAAAGCATCAACTGCATTACGAAATGAGTATTCAACTATTTCTAATCTTGCTCAAACATCAAAGGAACCGATTTTTATTACAAAGAATGGCGAAGGTGATGGAGTTTTTATGAGTATAGATACATTTGAAAAAAGAGAGCAAATCATTAATTTACGTTCGAATATTTTAAAAGCAGAACAAGAAAGAATTGATGGAGTAAAGACATGGAGTATTGATGAGGCTAGGGAGGAATTACTAAGACGTGCAAACGAATCATAAAATTGAGATTTTAAATTCTGCTTTTGAAGATTTAAAAAAAATTGAAGATTATTATTTACTAGAATTTGGTATTGAATCAGCAATAAAAGTCTCCAATCACATTCTTGATTGTATTAATCGACTTGCTAAATTTCCTAATTCAGGATCGTGTATTCCAGATGATTTTTTAGATCAACAAGGTTATAAAATGGTTATTGCAGGAAAACATATTGCTATCTATAAAGTTATTAATAATACTATTTATATTTATCATATAGCAGATTCACAAACCCAGTATTCTAAGCTATTTTAATTAGTTCTATATAAAGAAAATTTTATAAAAAGATATAAAAGTGTTATAATAAGAACAGCTTATTATTGTTTGTTAAGATTTTTAGGAGGGTATAAAATTGGATCAATTTATTACAAAGAGAAATGAATTACTAGCTAATAAGGTTATTAAAGGACTTAATAGTCGAAACATGGAAGGTCATTATGCCAAGGATAAGAAAGAAGCATTAGATATAGCTCTTTCTATTATTGAAAAAGGTTCTTCAATTTCATGGGGAGGAACTATGAGTGCCGCAGAGATTGGGCTTACAAAGGCAGTTATAGATGGTGATTATACAGTTTATAATCGAGATAAGGCTTCAACACCTGAAGAGAAAAAACAAGCGGAAATTAATGCAAGTACATGTGATTATTTTTTAGCTTCTTCAAATGCAATAACTGAAGATGGCGTTTTAATAAATATCGATGGATTTGCAAATAGAGTTGCAGCTATTGCTTGTGGACCTAAAAACGTGGTTATGATAATTGGAATGAATAAGATTTGCAAAGATGTTGATGCAGCAATGAGTCGTGCTAGAAATGTTGCAGCACCTATAAATGCAGGAAGATTTGGGCTTGAAACTCCATGTTCAAAAACTGGAGCATGTGAAGACTGTAAAAGTCCGGATACAGTTTGTTGTCAGATATTAATTACAAGATTTTCAAGAATTAAAGATAGAATTAAAGTAATTCTTGTAAATGATAGTTTGGGATTTTAGTTATTATAAACCTTATAAAAATACATAAGGAAGTTGTATCTTTGTAAGGTTTCTTATGTTTAACAAAATACTATTTATAAAATGCAAAAAAACAATTTGACATAACAGTGATTAAGTTGAAAATATATATTTTGACTGATACTATATTATTAACCTATATTAAACTTTGAAATAATGATTAAAGAAAAAGGTGGTGATTTTATGTCAGCAAGTATAGAAAAATTATTACAGCAATATACAGATGAAATAAAAAATATATATGGTTCAAAACTTAATTCAGTTATTTTATATGGTTCATATGCTAGAGGAGATTATCACGAAAATTCTGACATAGATATTATGATTTTACTAAATATTGATGATTTGGAAAGTAAAAGATTTAGTAAAAAACTATCTTACTATACCTATGATTTTAATATGGATCATAATTTAGATATTATGCCAATTACTAAAAGTAAAGATGATTTTTTTATTGGGTTAAAGCTTATCCTTTTTATAAAAACATTAATAATGAAGGAGTAACTTTATATCATGAATAGAAAAAAATATAACTGGTGATAATATGGGGTATTTCATATTATCACCAGTTTTTTTGTACAAATAAAAAATGTATACTAATACTATTTCATATATTATGCTATTGACTTTGTGAATAAACAGTGGTTTAATTAAAGTTAATAAATTTACAAAAAAGTTATAGAGATTATATAATGAAGATTAAAGTATGAAAAATGAATGGGGATTAACATGCAGAAAACAAATGATTTAGAGAAACAGATTTTTTTAAGAAAAAGTATTAGACTTGGATTAACATTTATATTAGCCTTTGCTTTATCTTTTTCAATGGCGTTTTTAAGTAATATTAAATCAAAAGCAGAGGAACCTACTACTCATATTTCTTATAATGTTGAGTATGCTGGTTCAAGTTTAGATAAATGGAAGTTGGATAACATAACTTTAAGTGATGTCTCTCCAGGAGCAATTACAATTACATATCCAAAAGAATTTAATATTAGTTTTGATTCCAATTTATTATCTGGATGGCATAGAAAAGATAGCACATCAGATGCATCACCTTATGCAGCAATAAGTTTATTGTTTGATCAAAATCATAATTGGAATACGAGTATAGAAAATACTATAAATTTATTAAGTAGTGCAACTATAACTTTAAAGAATCCAGGAGTATATCCCAAATTAGACAATAGTAAAATTCAAATCAATATATTTAATGGTATTACTGGTCGCAACATTGAATATATTGATGAAAATGGCGAAATCCATTATTACCAATTGTATACTCAGGAATTTGATGATTGGTATGCTGCTTATAATTGTGCAAGAAGTCAAACTTGTAATGGACTGCCGGGGTATTTAGCAACATTTACTTCTCCTGAAGAATATTCATTTTTGTATAATAGTAGTTTATGGGATGCTTCCGATTTCTTTATTGGAGGAACTAAGCTTCGCTTTCAAAATGCTAATAAAATGATTAATAATGAAACGAGTATAAGTCCCGATGAATTGTCAAATGATTTATTCAATACTGGTAATTGGTATTGGGCGAGTGGACCTGAAGCAGGTCAAGTTTTTTATACTGTTTCTAAATATAGCTCAGGAAATGGAATGAATGATAATTTTTCTTATTTCAGTAATCCTGATACTTATAATAAATATTCATCTAATTGGCAGACTTTATTACCTTTAAGTATTCCTCAAGGTACTGAGCCATCCAGTGGAGATAGTAGTTTAGATAGTCAGAGCGTTTTAGGAATTAGCGGTTTTGGAAGTAATTCTAATGCCAGTTGGGATGATATAGATGCATCTAGAAATGGGTATCCATATATTGAATACAGCACTAACTTCCCAGAAGGTAGTAGTAAGTTTACTTCACCTGTTAGCATACCTATTCCAGCAACTGTAAAATTCGATATTCAAAATGTTAATTATACAGGGACTATAAATACCCAATATATTAAACTAGGTGATTTAGCTAAGAACCCAACATCTAATTTAGTTATTGGTAAAGAATATCCAGAATATGGCGATATGATTTTCACAGGTTGGTATACTGATAAAGAAGAAACATCACCTTATGATTTTAGTACACCAATTGAGAGTAATCTAACTCTGTATGCTGGATGGACCCAATCAATTGTTAGTAAGAAGACTGACTGTGAAGGTCTTATTTCTCATCCTAAAACACCACTTAAAAGTGTGGTTCAAATAACTAAAGTTAAAACTACAAATCCGTCATCTCCTAAGACCGCTGATACTTCAAGAGTAACTTTATGGATGTTGCTTAGTTTATTAGCAGTTACGGTGTCGGTGGCAAGCATAAGGAAAATTGCAAATAAAAACATTAATATTAATATTTAGCATGTTTTGAGCATTGTAATAATTATATTTCAATAGATAAAAAATAAGAAAGAATAGATAATAGAATAAGTACAAGTACAAGTACAAGTACAAGTATAAAACTGGTAAGGATATGCTTAAACGCATAGAGTTGCCAGTTTTTTAATGCCTAAAAAACGTTTATATAAATCGATGTTGTACCTTAAAACTAAATATTATATAAATATTTAAAAGAAGTTAACTAAATGTATATATTAAAATTAAATAAAAATGTTGACTTGATAATAAAAATAATATAAACTATATAAATTAGGTAAATATAATTTGAATAATAAATGAATTAAGAAAGCTTAGCAAAGAAATAGAGATAATTTCAAAGTGGACAAGAAAATATTTTTTATTCAAAAAAACCATATTTAGTAGATTAGAACTAAAGTTAGATAAAAAAGAAAAAACCTATAATTAGTTTATAAAAACTAGATTTTGAAGATAAAAAAGAGTTGTGTTAAGTATATAAAAGCTAAAGATATATTTTAAATATAGGAAGAAGTTTAGTTTAGATAACCTAAGAGTGCATCTATTAAGAAAACAATAGAATTTGGTATATATAAAACTTTATTTAAGATTAAAAAAAAGGGTTAAGTGTAATTTTTATCGGCTAACTTGCATTTCGTACTTGAATATTTGCAAGTATGTGGTGAGAAAGATTAAAATTAAATAAATTGTTTGAGAGGGAATAGGTTTGATTAAAATTGCTATTTGTGACAATACAAAAAATGATATTGAAAATGAGGGTAAGAAACTAGAAGGATTTGCAAAGGAATTGGGTATAAAGATTAGTATTGAAAAATTTACTTCTGGGGAAGAGCTTTTAAATGTTTATGAAATAGCAGATGATTTTCCTCCTATAATTTTTTTGGAAATTAATTTGCAAGGAATTGATGGATTAAGTGTAGCCAAGAAACTTCGAAATGATGGCTACATGGGAGAGATTATATTCCATACTAAAAGTAAGTCAGAGGTATTTGTAAGTTTTGATGTGGATGCTTTTCATTATATTGTTAAGGGGGAAACTAGTCTTTCTAGAGAGAAAGAAATTTTTGTTCATGCTTATGAGGAGATTAAAAAAGCAGAGGAGGAATTTATAACAGTAAGCTATGCAGGGGAATGTATGACTATTCCACTAAAACAGATTAAGTATTTTGGGGTAAATAAAAATTTAGTTGAAGTACACTATGGTACAAATAAAGTTTTTAAATTTTATACTTCCTTAGCTAAGATTAGTCATTCATTGATAGATAAAGGGTTTGTACGATTAAGTAAGAGTGTAATTGTAAATCTCATTTATGTAAATAAGAAAACCAAGTCGGATGTTTTCTTGACAAATGGAAAAGCATTCGAAATGGGAAGAGCATATAAAAAGGATGCGGACCTTCTTATTGATGAATACTTTCGTTCTAAGGAGGTGCTTCGAATATGATGAACTTCCTAAAAAGATATAGAAAAGAACTATTTACAAATAAAAAAATCAATGTAACTAAGAAAACACATGAGTTCAAGACGGATTTTATATTTAGGCAAAATGATAATCTTAATAAAAATAGAAGCATTTTTAAGGATTATTTCAATTCTAACACTTTTAAATATAAGGAAAAACTACTTTTAAAAATTATAGTATTGGTTTTTATATTAAGCATAGAAATAAGTTGTAATTTACATTATGTATTTGCAGAGGGAACTGCAAATAAGGAAACTGTTATTAAATCTAGTGAGTATTATGAATTAAAATATAGGGATATTACTACTTCTCATTATGAAGTTACAGTAAGTGATGCAGTGTTTTCTCAGATTGAATTAATGAAAATGTTTCATATTACTAGTGTAAAAGATAGCTTGTCAAGGATAGAAGAAAACTTAAATAGCCTTCCTAATAATTTTAAAGATGCATTAATTAATAGGACTGGGCTTTTAATCCGCTATAAGGATAGCCATTTTCAAGTTTTAGATATGACTAGAGAGATTTCTGCTGTAAAAACTCAAAATGTAAAGGTGAAAAATTATA
>JAISGP010000018.1 GCA_031263035.1 Lachnospiraceae bacterium
TGTGGTGGTTAAGGATATAAAATTATGAAAAAAGATGTAGAAATAAAGATTACAGGTACTCAAGAATTAAAAGATGAAAATGGCAGAATTTCAAAAGATGAAAATAAACTTTTGGCTACTGGGGAATATACAGAAGAAAAGGGAATCCATAAAATTAAATTTGAAGAAGTAACTGAGGAAGGTGTCTTTAACTCTGTTATTAAAATTTCTGAAAAGCATATTAGTGGAAAGCCGAAACTTACATTTGTACGAAGCAGTAATAAGAAGATTATTGCCCAGATGACTTATATATGTAATGAAGAAACTTACAATAAATATGTCACACCTGTAGGAGAGATGGTTATAAATGTAGAAACGAAAGATATAAGTTTTAGCAAAATGGATAATCAAATTAATGCCCTAATTAAATACAATCTTGGACTTGGAGAGGGTGAGAAGATAAAATCAAGGTTACATATAGAAATTAAAGAATGAAACGGGAAAAAAGTGGGTTACTAGAGTAAACTGCTTTTTTTAACTAAATAAAGAGTATATAGCCCTTAAAATTGACAATGACATATCTTTCTTTAAATTATAATTATAAATAAATTCAAGAAAAATTGAATAAGTATACCAAAACAGATTGGTTTTTCTCAAATTCTTTGAAGAATTTTTGTTAGAATGTTTTTAATCTGAAACAATTTCATTAAAAATGGCATGAATTTTTTCAGTATTTATTGTAAATATTCATGCTTGTATAAAAATTGACTGAAAAATTTGGGACAATTCTCTTTATTATACTTAATATACATAATTCTTACTTGATTTTTTTGATAAAATACGTGGACAAAATCTAATGTAAAGTCTATAATTGTTGTATGCGGATTTAAACATACGATAAGCATAAAAATACGAATGTGAGAGGTGGTGAAACAATGGTAGAAGAAACGATTCGCTCTATCAAAGAAGCCGAAGATCAGGCAGAACAACTGGTTATTAAATCAGAGAGTGATGCGGGAAAAGTAATCGATGATGCGAACCAAAAAGCAAGTGAGCTTAAGTCTTCCGGAATTAGTAAAGCTAAAAAGGAAGCAGCCGATGCACTGGAAGCCGCGAAAAAAGCTTCAGATGGTGATTACGAAAAGGCTAGTAAAGAGATGGAATCAGAGATCCTAGCATTGAAAGCATTAGCAGCCGATAAAGAAGGGGACGCAATCAAGGCTGTGATGAAGGAATTGGTTTAACAGTTTACTTCATAATTTGCGAAAAATTAAATAAAGGAGGGATGTAAGATGGCAGTTTTGCAGATGCAAAGAATAAGTATCTGCGCACTAAAAAAAGAGCGAAAGCCAATTTTAGAAAAAATTCAAGCCCTTGGACTGATGGAAATGAATCAAGTTGACCAAGAAGCCGCAGAGTACGGTTTTGAAAAACAAGATACCATGGTTATGCGTCAAGGATTTGACAAGTCAGTTTCTGTAATAGAAAATGCACTTTCTATTTTAGACAACTATGCCCCAATTAAAAAAGGCATGTTTGCTGCACTTGAAGGTAAGCCTCTTGTTAAAGATGAGGACTTCAACGAATGTGTACAGACAAGAGAAAAAGAAACTCTTAAAGCAGCAGAAGAAATACTTGTAGAAAGTAAAAAAATTGCAGAATACAAGGCTAATCTAGTAAAACTTGAGAATCAAAAAGAAGCCATTAAACCTTGGCTACCCCTTGATGTTCCTATGAACTATGGCGGAACATTACATACAGCGATGATTTTGGGAAGTCTTGCTGGGGAACAAGACGAAGCAGGGATATTATCAAGACTAGCAGAACATGATATTGATCCGGAAGATTTAGAGATTAATATTATTCATTCTGATATGGATGCTACTAACATTGTTGTATTTTGTATTAGAGAAAATGAAACTAAAATTGAAGACGCTCTAAGAAGTATTGGATTTTCTAGACCAAGTAATATGATTTCAGAAGTTCCAGATGTTTATTTAACTAATTTAAATAAAACTACTTCTGAATTAGAGGATAAAATCCAAGAAGCAGAGGGAGAGATAAAGGTCAAATCTAAATATAGACAAGACCTTGAGTATATCTCAGATTATTACAGGTTACGTTCTGATAAGTATCAAGTACTTGGAACAATACCTCAAAGCACAAGAACTTTCGTTATAAGCGGTTATACCACTCCTGACGGTGCCAGAGCGATTGAAAAATCACTTGAAAAGTTCGAAGGTTGTTATGTCGAAGTAGAGGAATTAAAAGAAGATGAAGAACCACCCGTTCTTTTAAAGAACAATAAATTCTCAGAAAGTGTTGAGGGAGTATTAGACTCTTATGGTTTACCACATAAGGGTGAATTTGACCCAACCTTTATCATGTCATTTTTCTATGTATTCTTCTTCGGTCTTATGCTTTCAGATGCAGCATATGGCGCGATTATGGCAATTGCATGTTTCATAGTTCTAAAGAAATTCCCACGTATGAGTTCAAGTATGCATAAAAATCTTAAGATGTTTATGTTCTGTGGTTTATCTACAGTATTTTGGGGTGTTATGTTCGGCGGATATTTTTCAGATATCGTTGATGTAGTTTCTTCAAAATATTTAGGAATGGCTGCACATCCGGCTCATATACCGGCAGTATGGTTTACCCCACTTGAAGATCCTATGAAACTTCTAATATTCTCCATGTTATTTGGTTTAATTCACCTATTTGTTGGATTAGGCATTAAAGTATACATGGATATAAAAGCTAAAGCAATCAGTGCTTTGATAACAGATTTTAGTTGGTATGCTTTACTTATCGGACTTATTATGATGTTGCTTCCAAGCGGAATGTTTAGATCAATGTCTAATATGAACTTTAATTTCTCACCGGTAGCAGTTACTGTATCTCATATACTTGCTATAGTAGGATTAATTGGACTTATCTTATTTGCAGCAGCAGATACTAAGAACCCAGTTCTTCGAATTCTACTTGGACTATATGAAGTATACAATATTACAGGTTGGTTATCAGATGTACTTTCTTACTCAAGACTTCTTGCTCTTGGACTTGCAACAGGTGTTATTGCATCAGTTGTTAACAAGATGGCAAGTATGCCAAGTGGCGTTCTTGGAGTAATTGTACTTATCATCGGTGGATGCTTCGGACATGTATTCAACATGGCGATTAATATCCTAGGTGCTTATGTACATACCAACAGACTACAATTTGTAGAATTCTTTGGTAAATTTTATGAGGGTGGCGGACGAGCTTTCGCACCATTCGAATCAAATACTAAATATGTTGATATTAAGGAGGAAAATTAATTATGTTAGGTAGCAATATGGGATTAGTATATGCACTACTTGGTGCGGCAGTAGCAGTATTTTTAGCAGGAGCTGGTTCAGCAATTGGAGTTGGTATTGCAGGTCAGGCAGCAGCAGGAGTTGTAACAGAAGATCCAAGTAAATTTGCAAAAGTTCTTATTATGCAACTACTTCCTGGTACACAAGGTATCTATGGATTACTAGTTGGTTTCATTACATTATCAAAAATCGGTCTTCTTGGTGGTTCACCAGCAGAAATGACAGCATTCCAAGGACTTTTAGTTCTTGCAGCATGTCTTCCAATCGGAATTGTTGGACTTATTTCAGCTAAATCACAAGGACAAGCATCAGCAGCAGCTATCGGAATCGTAGCTAAAAAACCAGATCAATTCGGTAAAGCTATGCTTTTCCCAGCAATGGTTGAGACATATGCTATTCTTTCACTTCTTATTTCAATCTTAGCAGTTAATGCAATTCAAATCTAATTTTAAATACTATTTGCAAATAAAGGAAAACCTTGCAAATGATATTGCAGAGTTTTTCACAAATAAGAATTGTTGAAACTAAGAGAAAACTTAAGGAGGAGATATGGCAGGATTAGATAAAATGAAAGAACAAATCCTTAGCGAAGCGAAAGCTACTGCTTCTGAAAATATAAAAAAAGCTAACGAAGAAAGTGAAAAAATTCTTTCAAAAGCTAAAGCAGAATTAGAAAAAGAAGTAGCAGAAATCTCCAAAAAATCACAGGTTGCTGTCAAAAGCTATCAAGACAGAGTAATTTCAGGAATAGACCTAAAAAGAAGAACAGAACTTTTAGGTGCGAAACAAGAAGTTATATCAGAAGTTTTAGATAAAGCTTATGCATCAATCAAAGATATGGAAACAGAGGAATATTTTCAATTAATTAAAAAGTTACTTGAGAAATATGTTCAAAAAGATGCAGGAGAAATTTACTTCTCTAAAAAGGATTTAGACAGAATTCCAAGTGGATTTGAAAGTGAAATATCTAAAATCGCTGAAGAAAAAGGCGGAAAACTTACACTGGCTTCTGAAGCTAAGAATATAGCAGATGGATTTATCCTAGTTTATGGTGGAATTGATGAGAATTGTACTATAAAAGCTATGTTTGATGCTAAAAGAGATGAATTATCAGACAGTGTATATAAAATGTTGTTCTCGTAGTAGCGCAAAAGACATGGAGGAAAATTATGGCAGAACAGTTTACCTATGCAGTTGCGCGTATACGAGCTTTAGAGGTAAGTCTATTTAATAATGCTACAATTGATGGAATTATTACATCGCCAAGTTACGAAAGTGCAATCCAGTATTTGCAAGAAAAAGGCTGGGGAGATGCTTCCACAACTAAGGCAGATGAGATTCTAAAAAAAGAGGAAGAGAAAATCTGGGAGGTTGTAAAAGACCTTCATGTGGATATGAAATACTTCCAAGTATTATCATTACCAAAAGATTTTCATAATCTAAAAGCAGCAATCAAAGAAAGTACCAATACAGAAAAAGGATTAGACATCTACTATGAAGATGCTAATCTTAAAAAGGACTTTCTTCTTGAAATCCTTGCTGCAAAAGACTATTTTAAACTTCCTGAAAACATGCAACATCCGGCAGAAGATGCTTATGAAGCATTACTTCATACAGGTGATGGACAGCTTTGCGATTTAATTATTGATAGAGCTTGTCTGGATGCTATTTATGAAGCCGGACAGAAATCAGATGCTTCTATAATTAAGGAATATGCTGAAAGTACAGTTGCAGTAGCAGATATTAAAATAGCAGTTAGAAGTGCAAAGACTAATAAAACCTTAGAGTTTATGAATCGTGCAATGGCTAAGTGTGATAGTCTAAATGTTGACCAACTTGCTAAAGCTGCCCTCCAAGGATCAGATAGTTTAAAAGACTATCTAATGGGAACAGCTTATAAAGAAGGTGCAGAAGCTTTAGGAACTTCACCTTCTGAATTCGAACGTTGGTGTGACAACAAGATTATTGAAACAATAAGTCCACAAAAATATCGTGCATTTACAATTGGACCGGTTATAGCCTATGTAATTGCAAGACAAAATGAAATAAAAACTGTTAGGATTATTCTTACAGGGAAAGCCAATAACTTGTCAGAAGATTCTATCAGAGAAAGGGTAAGGGAGATGTATGTATAAGATTGGTGTAATGGGAGACTATGATAGTATTTATGGTTTCGCTGCACTGGGTCTTGAAACATTTCCTGTTAAAGACCCGGAAGAAGCTAAAAAAATATTAGATACTCTCGTAGTTTCAGGATATGGAATTGTCTATATTACTGAAGAGTGGGCAAGTATCTTACATAGAGAAATCGAAAAACATGGTAGTAATATAACACCCGCCATCATCCAAATACCTGGAATATCAGGTAATACAGGAGCCGGTATAACGGGTGTAAAGAAATCTGTTGAGCAAGCAGTAGGCTCCGATATACTATTTGGCGAAAATAATTAGGAAAGGTGGGTGATTCTTCAAAATGAGTACAGGTAGAATTAAAAAAGTTGCAGGACCTTTAGTTGTTGCTGAAGGAATGCGTGACGCGAACATGTCTGACGTTGTTCGTGTAAGTGAAGAAAGACTTATTGGAGAAATCATTGAGATTCATGGAGATGAAGCCTCAATACAAGTATATGAAGAAACATCAGGATTACAGCCTGGAGAGCCAGTAGAATCTACAAATAAACCTATGTCTGTTGAACTTGGACCGGGACTTATTTCTAGTATCTATGACGGTATCCAAAGACCTCTTGATGATATTATGAAAATTTCAGGAAACAACTTAGCACGTGGTGTTGAAGTTGCTTCTCTAAAAAGAGATAAAAAATGGACTTTTAATCCAACAGTAGCTGTTGGTGATAAGGTAGTTACAGGTGACATAATCGGAACTGTTGTTGAAACAGAAAGTGTTACTCAAAAAATTATGGCTCCTTATGGAGATGGTGCATCTCTTATATCAGGAACTATTAAAGAAATTAAATCAGGTGAATTTACAGTTTCAGAACCTGTAGGTGTACTTGAAACAGAAAGCGGAGATGTAGAGCTTTTCATGATGCAATCTTGGCCAGTTCGTAAAGGACGTCCATATGCTAAGAAATTACCTCTAGATCAACCTCTTGTAACAGGACAACGTGTTGTAGATATGTTCTTCCCAATAGCTAAAGGTGGAGTTGCTGCAGTTCCGGGACCTTTCGGTTCAGGTAAAACTGTTATCCAGCATCAGCTTGCTAAATGGGCAGAAGCAGATATAGTTGTATATATTGGTTGTGGAGAACGTGGGAATGAGATGACAGACGTTCTTAATGAATTCCCAGAACTAAAAGACCCTAAGACAGGTCGTTCTCTTATGGAAAGAACTGTTCTTATAGCTAACACATCAGATATGCCCGTTGCAGCTCGTGAGGCTTCTATTTACACAGGTATTACAATTGCCGAATATTTCCGTGATATGGGTTATTCAGTAGCTCTTATGGCAGATAGTACATCTCGTTGGGCTGAGGCACTTCGTGAAATGTCTGGACGTCTTGAAGAGATGCCTGGTGAAGAAGGATATCCTGCATATCTTGGTTCACGTCTTGCAGAATTCTATGAGAGAGCCGGACGTGTAGTTGCAAATGGTTCTGAAGGACGTATAGGTGAACTTAGTGCCATCGGTGCTGTTTCTCCTCCAGGTGGAGATATTTCAGAGCCGGTATCTCAAGCTACTTTACGTATCGTTAAAGTATTCTGGGCTCTAGATGCTAACCTAGCTTATGCTCGTCACTTCCCAGCTATTAACTGGTTAACAAGTTATTCTCTATATCTTGATAATACATCATCTTGGTTTAATGCAAATGTACATGAAGACTGGATGGCAGGACGTCAAGAGATGATGAATATTCTTCAAGATGAGTCAGAACTTGATGAAATCGTTAAAATGGTAGGTATGGATGCACTTTCTCCTATAGACAGAATTAAGATGGAAGCAGCCAGATCTATTCGTGAAGATTTCCTTAACCAAAACTCATTTGATGATATTGATACATATACATCTCTTGAAAAACAATATCTTATGATGAAACTTGTTCTTGCATTCTATGATAAAGCAGTAGAAGCATTAGATGGTGGAGCATCTCTAAATGCACTTATTTCTATGCCGGTTCGTGAAGCAATTGGTCGTTTCAAATATGTACATCAAGAAGATATCAATAAGAGATATGAAGAAGTAAGTAATCAATTAAGCGAAGAAGTAGCGGGAACATTTGGAAAGGAGGACTTCTAGATTATGCCAAAAGAGTATAGAACTATACAAGAAGTTGCCGGACCTTTGATGTTGGTCCGCGGGGTTTCTGATGTATCATATGATGAACTAGGAGAGATTGAACTTGCCGATGGATCAATAAGACGTTGTAAAGTCCTTGAGATTAACGGTTCAGATGCTCTTGTTCAATTATTTGAAGTTGCATCAGGTATTAATATTAGTAATTCCAAAGTTAGATTCCTTGGAAAGAGCCTTGAGCTTGGAGTTTCTGAGGATATGCTTGGACGTATCTTTGACGGAATGGGACGTCCAATAGATGGAAAACCAGAGATTTTGCCAGACGAAAGAAGAGATATTAACGGTCTCCCCATGAATCCGGCAGCTCGTGCTTTCCCTAATGAGTTTATTCAAACTGGAGTTTCAGGAATTGACGGACTTAACACACTAGTTCGTGGTCAAAAACTTCCTATTTTCTCAGCATCAGGACTTCCTCATGCTAACCTTGCAGCTCAAATAGCAAGACAAGCTAAGGTTCGTGGAAAAGATGAAGATTTCGCCGTTGTATTTGCAGCTATGGGTGTTACATTCGATGAATATAACTTCTTTAAGAATTCATTTGAAGAAACAGGTGCTATTGATAGAACAGTTCTTTTCGTAAACTTAGCAGATGACCCTGCTGTAGAGCGTATATCTACACCACGTATGGCTCTTACAGCTGCTGAATATCTTGCATTTGAAAAGAATTATCATGTACTTGTAATCCTTACTGATATAACTAACTACGCAGATGCTCTTCGTGAGGTTTCTGCAGCTCGTAAGGAAGTTCCAGGTCGTCGTGGATATCCGGGATATATGTATACTGACCTTGCTACTTTATATGAGAGAGCAGGACGTCAACATGGAAAAGATGGTTCAATCACGATGATTCCTATCTTAACCATGCCTGAAGATGATAAAACTCATCCAATCCCTGACCTTACAGGATATATCACAGAAGGACAAGTTATTCTATCTCGTGATCTTTATCGTAAAGGTATTGAGCCTCCAATTGATGTTCTTCCATCACTATCACGTCTAAAAGATAAAGGTATTGGTGAAGGAAAGACAAGAGGAGATCATAAAGATACAATGAATCAGCTCTTCGCATGTTACTCTCGTGGTAAAGATGCGAAAGAACTTATGACAATCCTAGGTGAAGCTGCTCTAACAGATATAGATATTCTTTATGCTAAATTTGCAGATGCATTTGAGCAAGAATATGTAAATCAAGGATATAATTCTGATAGAACTATAGAAGAAACTCTTGAGATAGGTTGGAAACTTCTTCGTATGCTTCCAAGAACAGAGCTTAAACGTATCAATGATAAATGGCTTGATAAGTATTATGATGCAGAGTAGGAGGTGATACTATGGCATCTACCACTGTTACTCCTACACGTATGGAGCTTACGAAGCAGAAGAAAAAGTTAGCCACAGCTGTTAAGGGACATAAGTTACTTAAAGATAAACGAGATGAACTTATGAGACAATTCCTTGACCTAGTTAGGGAAAACATGGAGCTTCGTATAAAGGTAGAGGCAGGTATAACTTCTGCAAATACTAACTTTGTCATTGCTAAAGCCGGAATGGATGGGGCTACATTAAATACTGCCCTAATGTCTCCTAAGCAAGAGGTACATTTATCAGTTTCAAATAAAAACGTTATGAGTGTTGATATACCGGTTTTTGATATAACAACGAAAACTGCTGATGCAAATGATATATATTCATATGGATTTGCATTTACATCATCTGACCTAGATGCAGCAGTAAAAAGCTTGGCTGATATATTACCTGATATGCTGGAACTTGCAGAAAAAGAAAAAGCCTGTCAACTTATGGCTTCTGAAATTGAAAAAACAAGACGTCGTGTAAACGCCCTTGAACATGTAATAATTCCTGAAGCCCAAGTAAATATTAAATATATTAAAATGAAATTAGATGAAAATGAAAGAAGCTCTCAAATCCGCCTTATGAAAGTCAAAGACATGATGCTAGAAGAAGCACATAACTTTGCTGAGAAAGATGCGGCTCGTGCAGCAGAAAAAGTTGCCAAAGAACGAGAAATGTATGGAGCGTAAAATTTATCTATAACAAAATGAAATACACACTGTCGTCAAAGCTTGCTTTGTATGATAGTGTGTATTTTTGTTTTGTTGAAAAAAATAGACATTTTCCTACTCAATGCTACCTTGTGAACATAAAAAGTATCAATTGTGAAGAAAATTTGTACAAATCTACATAAATTAGCTTGACTTTAACTCTTTAAGTTGGTAAAATCTATGCATAACAAAAAACAGGCAAAGGTTTTTTGATATAGTCAATCGGGGGTCTATATCATCTGGTTAATAAGAACCATTGCTAGTTGTTATAAAAACAATAACCATAAAAACAAAATATTGGAGGGAAGTAATATGGATGCTGTTTTAATTTTAAGAATAGTTCTTATCGCTTGGACACTTGTTTTCTTAGTATACATGATTAAAGATTGTATGGCTCATAAAGAAGACTTTGATGGAAAACACATGATTGCTCTTGCTATAATCGGTGCAATCACTAACTTCTTAGATACACTTGGTATTGGATCTTTCGCAACAACTCAAGCAGGATTTAAATTCACTAAATCAAGCCCAGATGCTATTATGCCTGGTACACTTAACGTAGGTGATACAGTTCCTGTAGTTCTTGAAGCAGTTCTTTTCTTTGGAGCTATCGAACTTGATCCAATCCTTTTAGTAGGTTTCCTTGCAGCAGCTGTTATTGGAGCTGTTATTGGAGCAGGTATCGTTGTTAAATGGCCAGTTAAGATTGTACGTATCGCTCTTGGTGCTGCACTTTTAATTCTTGCTATTATCATGTTCTGTAGACAACTTGGAGTTGGACCTTTTGGTGCTACTGGTACAATCACTACATTAGCTAAATTAGGAATGGTTAAATTCGTAATTGGTCTTGTAGTTAACTTCGTACTTGGAGCTCTTATGACAATTGGTGTTGGTCTTTATGCACCTTGTATGGCTCTTATCGGAGCACTTGGTATGAACATTGGAGCTGCATTCCCAATCATGATGGGTTCTTGTGCATTCCTTATGCCTTCAGCAGGTATTAAATTCGTTAAAGAAGGAAAATATGATAGAAAAGCTTCTATCATGCTTTCAATCTTTGGTGCTATTGGTGTATTAATTGCTTATTACATAGTTAAGAGCTTACCACTTACAATTCTTACATATGTTGTAATCGTTGTAATGATCTTTACATCAATTACATTCTTCTATGATGCTTCTAAATCAGTAGCAGATGTAAAAGAATAAGATTTAAAAGTATAATTTGATTTCAATATAAAACAGGTATCAAGCTAAGCTCGATACCTGTTTTTGTGTATGAAAGTTTTTAATTAAAATAATCATCGATCTTCTTTGGAATTAAGTTATTTTTAAAATCTTTTAGCTTAAATTGTTGTACAGCTGTATATTTACTGGTGTCTGAAAATGCAACTGCAAATAGCGTTAAGCTGGAAAAACCAATTGCTAATATAGTACCCATTGTTTTAAATTTAAAAGCTAAAGCTATTCTATATCCCAAATATAATGAATATATTACATTAACAAAGGGTATATAACTTAGTATAAAGAACCATCCGTTACCAATTATTAATTTGTTTAAAGTATAATTGCTATAAAATGGTATCCAAGCTTTCCATGGCTTTTCGCCACATTTTTTAAATACTTGCCAATTTACTCCAACAAACATTAGTATAAGAAACCAAATCAATGGACTTGTAAGAAAAATTGAAAGAGTATTTATAAAGTCGCTAAATGAATGGATAGATATTTCTGAAGAAAGTTCTTTTATTAGGTATATAAAATATAAGTATTGCATATATTTATTCGCCTCTTTTCTTAAAATATATGATTTTTAATATCATTTAATGGAAATTGTTCAACAGTAGTATAGGTGTTTTCATTTTTTACTGCCATAATCAGTAGTGACCACCAAGGGAAAATAGCAGAAAGGATCATTGCAAAATCCGATTTGTAATTAAAGGCTTTAGCAATTTTATACCCTAAATATAAGTTATATACGATTTGGACATAGGGAATAAAGGAAAGTAAGAATATCCAACCATTTCCAATAACACCTTGACACAATTGGTATTCATTGTATATAGGTATCCAACCAACGGAAGGCGTTTGATTAGTTTTTTTAAATATGCGGTAGTAAATTAGACTGTTTACTAAGTAGCTAACTAGTATTGTTAATAAGATTGTAATTCCTAGTTTTGGCATACTTAATGAATAAAGGAAATGTTTGATACCGGGTAAAAAAGGATCACTGATTAATGGTGAAAAGCTCATATCGACCTCCTGAATTAAAAATTAATTAACGAAATTTTATAAATTAATTGTATAGCTATGAAAAGTATTTTTCAAGGGATAAAGAGCAAATTTGCAAATTTTATTTCAAAAAATGTAGCTTGTAAATAAAAAAATACATTACTAATATTTTATTTTTTGAAAGAATTATTATATTATAGTGCTTAAATTGAAAAAGCATGGGGATTTTATTATAAGTATATAAATTATGAGTGTTATGTTTAAATCATTTGAGGTATATAATAATTCTTAAAAAAATTTATTGGTAATCAGGTAGTCCATAACCATATAATTTTTTGCTGTCTATCTTGTAAACATTCCTTGTACATCTGTCTTTGTTATTTCCTTCTATAATATGTACATTTCCATTTTCATAATAATCGACAAATGCAACGTGGTTGGTAAGGTTGTTTTCATTTAAATCTATAAATACAATATCTCCTTTTTTAGGAATGTAGGAGCTATCACTACTTTTAAATCTGTTTCGTGTTATAAACCACTCTGCACCCCATTGGCAATTTTCAAATTTGGGAATTGTATTATTATCTATTAAGCCTGTATTTGCAGCACACCAACTGACAAATATAGCGCACCATTTTACGTGTTTGGGATATCCCCACCATTTCCAGTATAAGTCGCCACCTACATTACCTTCTTGAGTTTTAGCAAGATTAACTACATTTGCACGTGGATCCTTTGTAGCAAGTTTAAATGGATAATAGCGAAGTACATGATTTACGTATTTTGGATCGCCATATACATCTGTTTTTAAAGCATCTTTCATATGAGCAGAATATGCTTCTGCATTCTCATATGAATATCCACCATAATTATCCTTCGCCCAAGATGTATATGGACTACCATAGTTGTATGATTGAAGGGCTAATTTTAAATTTTTAGTATCAATTGGGTTAGAAGTTTTAGTGGCTTTAAGATGGTAAGCAAGAGTTTTAATTCCAACATTAATAGAGTACTCGGCATTTTTAATGGCACTCGGTTTGCGAGGATATTTTATGTTAAATTCGCTTTCACTAGCTTGCATTGGATCTGTTCCCTTGCCTGTGGATTCCTGCATCATTACAGCCTTAATTAGATTTACATATTCTGGGATATCATATTCAGTTGCATATTTAGTAATTAGTGGCTCGTACCCTTTAACTCTGGCACTTATTACATCATCTGTTGGATTAGATACTTTTCCTATTTTATAGTTTTTTAAAGCGATATAACCGCAAATGGAGATAACAGCAATTCCAAATATAAGAAGAAATACCATTTTGTGGAAAAAATTCCTATTGTTCTGCCTTACTAAAAGTTTATAGGATTTACCTCTATATAATTTTTTTGATTTTAAGTTTAAATTTTTCTTTTTCATGGGGATATTGTACTATATTTAGATAAATTTTTCTGTAAATAAAAAGTAAATTATATGTGATATATGTATTTGAGGATTTATTATATGCAATAATATTAAAATTGAAAGAAATCTCTATTTGTGGTATAATTATGCCATAATCAAGTGAATAAGTGAAAGGAATGGTATAAAAATGGAAAAAACAGTTCAAAAAAGGTTACAGTATAGAATAAAAAGTTCTGATTATGAAGTAGCAGAGTATTATATAAGACAGCAAGGGCTAACTCCAAGTGAAATAATGTCAATTGTATTTACACAGATTGCACATTCAGGTAAATTACCTATTCAAACGGAGGCGACTGAAGAAGAAAAAGCTTTTGCTAAAATCCTAGCTTCTAGTTATACTCATCCTTCTGAATTAGTGGATACACCGGAAAAACTTGATGCCTTCTTTAATGATGACGGTGAGTTAGAGGATGAGATTTAGATAGATAAATAGATTAAAAAACTTCAAGTGGGGGATGTATGAATAAAGGAGAAATATATATAGCATTTGTAGGATTTATTAACTCTAAAGATGGTAAAAGGAGACCTGTATTATATGTAAGACAGAACAAGGAGCTTTACTATGTTTATCGAATTACAACAAAGTTTGAAAATAAGTCTGAGTTTATTCAAAGTAAATATGTAAAAATAGACGATTGGGATTTTGCTGGATTAAAAAAACCTTCATGGGTAGATACTCTAAAAATATATAAATTAAGTAAGAAACAAGTTAAACTAAAAAACATTGGCCAACTATCTAAATCAGATATGATTAAACTGGCTAAATTTTTATAAGATATTAGTGAATTTTTATTTATATCGTATTTTTTATACCTTTTTTTCAAACTTTTTTTGTATATTTCTAGTATGTAATTTTTCCATCGTATGTATTATAATTGATACAGTTTGTTTTTAAGTAGTATAAATGAAGAATTATAGGAAACTATCTTTTAGTTATAGCATATTTAATAATTTAATTCATAACTAAAATTTATTTCATAAAATTTTATTTTCACGAGGAGGTCTTATGGCTAGTCAAAAGATAATTCGAACAATTGGAGTTCTTACAAGCGGTGGAGATGCACCGGGAATGAATGCTGCTATTCGTGCAGTAGTAAGATCAGCTATTTCAAAGGGTATTCGTGTTAGAGGAATCAGAAAAGGATATCAGGGGCTTCTTGATCAAGAAATTATAGATTTAACTGCAAGAGATGTAAGCGATACTATTCAAAGAGGTGGAACATTTCTTCAAACAGCGCGTTGCGAAGAGATGAGAACTGAAGAAGGTCAGCAGCGTGCAGCTGCCATTTGCAAAAAATATGACCTTGACGGATTAGTTGTAATTGGTGGTGATGGTTCATTTGCAGGAGCTCAAAAGCTTGCAGACCTTGGGGTTAATACAATCGGAATTCCAGGAACTATTGATCTTGATATTGCTTGTACAGATTATACAATCGGCTTTGATTCAGCTGTTAATACAGCAATGCAAGCCATTGATAAAATTCGTGATACATCTACATCTCATGAAAGATGTTCTATAATCGAAGTTATGGGACGTTCTGCCGGCTTTATCGCTATGTGGTGCGGTATTGCAAATGGAGCGGAACATGTTCTTCTTCCTGAAGACCAAGAAGGCTTTTCTGTAAAACAACTTATTGCTGATATTGAAGAAGCCAGACTTCATGGTAAGAAGAATTATATAATCGTAAATGCCGAAGGCATTGGCGGAAGTATGGAACTGGCTAAAAAGATTGAAAAAGCTACGGGAATGGAAACTCGTGCTACAGTTCTTGGACATATGCAACGTGGAGGCTCTCCAACTACAAGAGATAGAGTTGTTGCTTCAACTATGGGTGCTCTTGCTGTTGACTTACTTGCGAAAGGTGCAAGTCAAAGAATAGTTGCATATAAAGATGGTCATTATGTAGATTATGATATAAATGAAGCATTAGCTATGAAAAAAACTCTTCCAGAATATTACTTTGAAGTATTTAGAGAATTAGCAATTTAATAAAAATATATGTGATAAGCCCTTCATTTGCAGAGATGTGAGTGAGGGTTTTTTAATATAAAAGTGTAGTTATTTTTAAGAGTAATTATAATTTTTAATAAAAGTAGTGTAAAAATATAAGACTATTCATAAAGCAATTTGTATTAAAAAAACGATTATTGAAGTACAAAAAAACTGGCAATGATTAAAACATTACCAGTTTTTATATGTAAGATTTATTTATTTCTATAAGCGTTAGCCTTATCTCGTAATTTATCTACAAAACGTTTCTTGCCGGTAGGTTGTTCAAGGTTTCCGTGGATACCTCTGATTTTGGTAATGTAAATTCCACTAATAGTAGCTTTGATTTCTTTTTTAACTGGAATAAGTGGAAATACTTCCGGTGCGGACATAAGGTTCATAATCTGTGGGCCAATCTTAGCCTTAACAACGTTAACCTTTGATCTACGAAGATATTTAGGAGTGGCATCAATAACTACTTGTGGAAAGCCAGCATCTTTAAATCTAACCCTTCCTTTGTCTATAACAAGGAGTGAAACTGTCTGGGCAACTGCATCCAACTTTTCTTGTTGGTCTGCTTGTTTCTTTTCAGCACGTTTTCCTAAAATGTATAAAACGACGGCAGCAATAATCAACACTGCTAAGATTACAATTAAAACTATAGTAACGGTATTCATAATTTTCCTCCCAAGAATATATAGTAATTTCGAAATAATCGAAAATGTGTAAGAAGATTATATTAGTTCAAGACTATAATTAAAAAGCTAAATATATATCACTATTTTTATGAATATTATTAAATAGTCTTTAGTAGAATATTTATATATGTACTATTGAATATCATTACTTCAAAAATAGTGTATATAAGTAGATTTAAATATATAAGTAAACACCTTACACAGGTAGAAAATATTATAACATAGAATAGACACTATTTACAATTTGAAATTTGATAAAAGTTCAAAAATCATAAGTAAAGCTGCATATAAATATATATTTCAAATTATAAAAGAATTAATTTTCAAAATGTTTCGATAAAACCATCTATTTGGTAGTTTAGATAATAAAATTAAAATTTTTACTATTTATCATATGTCTTAACCGCATTTGTCTTCCATTTGCCACTTAAGAGATATCCTACAACTATAATTAAAGTAGCGGCTGTGGCAGTAGGTGCCCCAAGTCCAACTCCCTGAATACCCATGTGCATAACCACTGCAAATATATAACACACCGGAACTCTAAAGAGAATTGCAGATGCCATATTGGTAAACATGGTGAACATAGTATGTCCAAATCCGATAAACATACCGTTTATACAGAAGGTAAAAGGCACAAGAAGCAAGTCAAAAGACCAAGTTGTAATATATTTTAGACCATATTTAATTACTTTAGGATTATGTCCAAAAAGGGCAAGAATCTGTGCAGGAATAAGATGCATAATAAGGAAGAAAGTAAATGTAATCAGCACTGCAAATATAGTACCTATCTTACAAGCTTTTACAGCACGTTCAGGCTTCCCAGCACCTAGGTTTTGAGCTGTCATAGTTGAAATAGAAGAGCTCATTGCAACAGCAGGCATAAATGCGAAACTATTGAATTTTCCAACGGCACCAACGGCAGCAGAACCGTAAACCCCACCAACCATATTTGCAATAGCGTTTATACATGCAAATGAAAGAGAGGTTATAGTGTTCTGAATTGAAGTTGGAAGCCCTATTTTGATTATCATTAGAAGTTCTCGTTTGTATATTCTAAATGAACGAAGCTTAAAGTCGAAATGGAAGTCATGGGTTGCAAGATAAATTATGCAAAGGAACATACTTACAGCTTGACTTATAACAGTTGCAAGGGCTGCTCCAAAGGCTCTCATATGGAAGCCACCTACGAAAACTAAATCTAGGACAACATTGGTTGCACAGGCGATGGTTACAAAGTAAAGTGGATGCTTAGAATCCCCCATACCACGAAGTATTGCGCTTAAAGCATTGTATCCAAAGATAAAAATAAGCCCAGTTAAAGTAACACCTAGATATGAACGACATTCGGGGATAGAAGCCTTAGGTGTCTGCATCCAGGTAACTACGGCATCTCTAAAAGGAAATGTTATAATAGTTAGACCAATTCCCAGTATAATTAGAAGTGTAATGATAGTGGCAGTAACTCTTTTTAAGCCTTCCTCATTTTTCATACCCACATATTGCCCGATAAGGACAGTGGCACCTACAGAAAGTCCAATTACCATGTTAGTTAGGATAAATGTAATCTGTCCACCAAGGTTAACACCAGACATAGATGCTGCACCAGAAAAATTACCTACTATAAGCATATCTGCTACATTGTAGAAAGATTGCACAATATTAGACAATAAAAAAGGAATTGCAAATAAAATTAATTTTTTTAGTACACTTCCTTCATATAAATTATTCTCGATTTCTTTAGTTTTACTCAATTTAATCACCTTCATTAATTTTAGTTAGTTATCTAATTGTAACCCTATAAACAAATAAAAACAAGTGAAAAAGGGGAAAAATCACGTTTAACATTTTTAAGGACATAAAAGTGTAGGGAGCATACACTTTTAAGGACATAAAAATGTAAATAGCATACACTTTTAAGGATATAAAATATTGAATAAAAGAAAATATATGATATAATTAAGAAAAATCCTCATAATTCTAAGGAGATAGCATATTATGGAAAGATTTGCAATGAACCAACTATTAAAGTGGAAAGACAAAGAAAATAGAAAGCCTTTAATAATTAGAGGAGCAAGACAGGTTGGTAAAACTTGGCTTATGAAAGAATTTGGTAAACGATATTTTGAGAAAGTTGCATATATTAGTTTTATAAATAATGAGAGGATGAAGCAAATATTTGAGGGAGATGTGGACATTGATAGACTAATTCTAGGGTTAAGTGCTGAAAGTGGAGTTGATATAGAAGCATCAAACACCCTTATAATAATGGATGAAATTCAAGAGGTTCCTAAAGCATTAGCTTCATTAAAATATTTTTATGAGGATGCTCCGGAGTACCAGATAGTATCTGCTGGTTCTTTGCTTGGGGTTGCCCTTCATAAAGGAACTTCATTTCCTGTGGGAAAAGTGGATTTCATGGATTTATATCCCCTTTCATTTCAAGAGTTTTTATTTGCAATAGGGGATGAGCGTTATATTAAAATCTTAAATGGAAATGATGAAGTTATGATTAAATCATTTAAGAGCAAATATATAGAAAGACTTAGAGAGTATTATTTTGTTGGTGGAATGCCCGAAGTTGTCCAATCATTTATAAATAACAATAATTATAAAGCTGCAAGAGAAATTCAAAATAATATACTGAATTATTATCAACAAGATTTTTCTAAACATGCTGAAAATACCTTGTTTCCTCGTTTGAATTTAATATGGAATTCTATACCTAGTCAACTAGCTAAGGAGAATAAAAAATTTATATATGGTCAAGTTCGTAAAGGAGCAAGAGCAAAAGAGTTTGAATTAGCTATACAATGGCTTTTGGATTGCGGATTAATTCATAAGGTACACCGTATTAAAAAGCCAAATCTACCCCTAAAAGCCTATATGGAAATGGATGTTTTTAAGATCTATTTGCTTGATGTAGGATTGCTTGGGGCTATGGTGGATTTAGATGAAAAAGTTATTTTAGAAGGAAATCAATTATTTACTGAATTTAAGGGAGCTTTAACTGAGCAATATGTATTGCAGCAGCTTATAGCTGATTTGGATACAGAACCATATTATTATTCTTCACCAAATTCAACAGGAGAAATTGACTTTATACTTCAAGGGAGAACCAATATTATTCCTGTTGAAGTTAAAGCAGAAGAGAATTTAAAAGCCAGAAGCTTGAGAATGTTTGTTGAAAAGTTTAAATCTAAATACGCATTAAGAATTTCAATGTCAGATTATAGAGAACAAGATTGGATGACGAATATACCGCTGTATGAAATTCGTAAGGTGGAAAAATATTTAGAAGAGTAGTGAAAAAATTTGGTTGGATTTTTGTTACTGCATAACAAGTGAAAAAAATGCGGATAACCGCAAAAGTTTTACATAATCCATTCTTTAAAACACAAAAGTTTAAGTAAAGACACGTTTAATTTAGATAAGATTTGGGGATTTGCCAGGTTTTTGATGAAAAAGATTCGGGGATATGCCTACATTCTGGTGAAAAAGATTTGGGGATTTATCCATAGTATGGTATTATACAAATAATACTGTAGGTGAGGTAAACGGAATGAATGGAAAAATATTTAAAAGAAAGATATATTCGAAGCTGTTAGAATGGAAAAACAATAGAAATGGTAAATCTGCCCTTTTGATTGAAGGGGCTAGACGTATTGGTAAGTCAACGATTGTAGAAGAATTTGCAAAAAATGAATATGAAACTTATATTATAATAGATTTCTCAAATCTTGATCCCAAAGTGAATGCCTTATTTGATGAAATGTATGATTTAGATAGTTTTTTTCTTCGTTTGCAGTTTTTTACAAATGTGACCTTATATGAAAGAAAGTCATTAATAGTTTTTGATGAAGTACAATTTAGACCTGAAGCTAGACAGGCTATTAAACATTTAGTTGCACATGGAAAATATGATTATATAGAAACAGGTTCTTTAATTAGTATTAGAAAGAATGTGGAAAAGATATTGATACCAAGCGAAGAAACGAAACTTGAAATGTATCCTATGGATTATGAAGAGTTTAGGTGGGCGTTAGGCGATGAAACAACTCCAATGCTTTTAAGAGATTCCTTTGAAAAAAGAAGATCTTTAGGTGATGATTTAAATAGAAAATTAATGAGAGATTTTCGATTATATATGCTTATTGGAGGAATGCCACAAGTTGTAGATGTTTTTTTAGAAACTAATAATTTTACTGCTGTTGATAATCAAAAGAGGGATATATTAAGCCTATATGAAGAAGATTTTAATAAGATAGATATTACAAATAAAGCAACAAAATTATTTGATAATATTCCGTCTCAATTGAGTAAAAACAAAACACGCTATAGAATTAATGGAGTTTTAAATAACCAAGCAATAAGTCAGGTTATTGAAACAATTAATAATATGGAAGATTCAAAGACAGTTAATATAGCTTATAATGTTAGTGATCCTGGCGTTGGAATGAATTTGAGTGTCAATACTGAAGCCTTTAAACTCTTTCTTTTAGATACAGGTCTTTTTATTACCCTTGCTTTTAAAGAGAAAGATATTACAGAAAATGTTATTTATGAACAGTTGCTAAGTGATAAACTTTCAGTGAATTTAGGTTATGTGTATGAAAATGTAGTTGCACAAATGCTAAAAGCATCAGGAAATGATTTATTTTACTATACGTTTAAGAATGAAAATTCAAATCACTATAGTGAGATTGATTTTTTGATTTCTAGAAAAAATAAAATATGTCCAATTGAAGTTAAAGCATCAGGATATAAAAGGCATGCTTCTTTAGATAAGTTTTCTGTCAAATTTTCTAATAGGATAGGCGAAAAGTATTTAGTTTATACTAAAGATTTAAGAAAAGATGGGGATTTAATAATGTTGCCAGTATATATGGTTCCATTCATTTAATAAAAAAGTTTATAAAGTTTCAGTATTAGAATAAAAGTATAAAGTAAGATTAGATAAATATATTGATATTATACATTTGAGAATTATATGTAGACTAAGTTTAGATAAATAATAATAACAGAAAAATCATCAAAATATTATAGTATAAATCACAAAAATATAAAATAAATATAAAGAACACTCTATATAGATACACTGGAGAAACACTATAAAATGAAGAAAAATACAAAGAAAAAGAAAAGAAAAGTAATTAATATCCTAATTATTATATTCCTTGTGGCAGGGCTTTTGGTTCTGCTTTTCCCTTTTGCACAATTTGCAATATCGGATTTTAGAGCCACGAGAGCGGTAGTGGAATATAATGATGATTATAAAAAAATGGAAGATAAGCAGATAAAGAATGAATGGGCAGAAGCCAAAGCCTATAATAAAGCACTTAATAGAGGAAATTTTTCTAATGCATTTACATCAGGTAATGCGGACTTAAAAGACAATTATGAAAACGTTCTAAATGTAGATCAAGATGGAATGATGGGTTATATCCAGATTCCTAAAATAAATGTGGATTTGCCGATTTTTCATGATACAAATGCCTCATCATTAGATAAGGGAGTAGGACATGTGCGTGGGACATATCTCCCTATAGGAGGTAAAGGCACTCATAGTGTACTTTCGGCACATACAGGATTAAAGTCTTCGGTTCTATTTACGAATTTAAAGGATTTAACCTTAGGAGATGAATTTTATATAACAGTTCTTGATAAGAAGATGGCATATAAAGTGGATAAGATTACAGTAGTTTTACCGGAAGATATAAGCCAAATTCAATCGGTAGACGGAAAAGATTATGTAACTTTAGTAACCTGTACTCCTTATGGAATTAATTCTCATAGGCTTTTAGTTCGAGGAATTCGAGTACCATATACAGAAAAAGAAATTGCAAATAAAATTAAAAATACAAAACATGAAATAACCTGGATGACTAAAGTATTTATTGGAATAATGGCTTTTATTGTAATTATAATTTTATACGCAATATATAGGCACATTAAAAAGAAAAAGCATATTGTCGATAATCGCAGAAAAGATTTGGGGATATAGGGGTGTTTAGGTAAAAAAGATTTGGGGATTTATAAAATAGGTAAAATCTTATTGTGTTTAAATTCATAATTGAATAGGAATAAAAGAAAGGCAGTCTTTTAGGAGATTGTCTTTTTTACTAAAACAAATGCTTTAATATCAAAGAAAAAAAGACAACTTTACGTAATACATTTGCAATATAAGATAAAACCCATTATAATAATAAGTAATAAAAGTGCGGATAACCGCAGAAAAATAATGGGGTATTATATGAAGATAAAAAGAGGTAAATATTTAAACAAGTTAATTAGCAAAAAAAATAATGGTATGATTAAGGTTATTACTGGGTTAAGAAGAAGCGGGAAATCATACCTGTTATTTGAATTGTATCATGAATATTTATCCTCAATTGGTATTAATGATGAAAATATAATAGAACTGGCATTAGATGAGGATATAAATATAAAGTATAGGGATCCACTTGAACTTGGAAATTATATTAGAAGTAAGACTGAAAATAAAGAACAGCAGTATTATATATTTTTAGATGAAATACAACAGGTTTATGAAATTCAAAATCCCTATGTGAATCTACCAGAAGCTAAGGTGGGATTTGTAGATGTACTTCTTGGATTAATGAAAATCAAGAATTTAGATATATACATAACCGGAAGTAATTCAAGGATGTTATCAACAGATATTCTTACTACTTTTAGAGGTCGAGGTGATGAAATAAAAGTAAATCCTCTTACATTTGCAGAATTTTATAATGCATATGAAGAAGATAAACATAATGCTCTTAGAGATTATATGACATACGGAGGTATGCCATATGTTATGACATTAAAAAATCATGAAGATAAAAGTAGTTATTTAAAGGATTTATTTGCAAGAACATATTTAAGTGATGTTATAGAACGCAACAAGGTAAATAATGAAAAAGGAATATTAGAGGATTTGTTGAATATTATTTCGTCATCTATTGGTTCTTTAACTAATCCAAGCAAGTTGTCCAAGACTTTTAAATCCGTTAAACAGACAACAATCGCGTCACAGACTATAGAGAAATATTTAGATTATTTTATAGATGCATTTTTAATTAAGAAGGCATATAGATATGATGTAAAAGGTAAAAAATATATTAATACCCCTTTAAAATACTATTTTTCGGACATTGGTCTTAGAAATGCACGTTTGAATTTTAGGCAACAAGAAGAAAACCATATAATGGAAAATATTATTTTTAATGAATTAATTGCTAGAGATTTTGATGTGGATGTAGGTGTTGTTGAATATAACTCTAAAGATGATACGGGGAAAAAAGTAAGAGTACAATTGGAAGTAGACTTTATTGCAAATAAAGGCAGTAATAGATTTTATATCCAATCAGCACTGCATATAGACACGGATGAAAAACGAGAACAAGAAATAAACTCTTTGCTTCGTGTAGATGATTCGTTTAAAAAAATAGTTGTAGTAAAAGATAACATAAATCCTTGGTATGATGAGAATGGGATATTCTATATAGGTGTTGAAGAATTTTTGCTGAAGGAGCAAGTGATGGATTCTTATATTTAATAAAATGTGCACATGTGCACTTTTTATTAAATGAAGAAGTTTCGGAATTTTTACGATATAACGTAAAAAATATTGAAAACCTATTTTTTTAATGTTATAATGTAAAAAATAGTAAAAATAAACTTTTTTTACGATATAATATAAAAAGAAAGGAGCGTCCAATGAATAAAATAATCCAAAGAGAAGAGTATTTAAAGCTATTGAAAAAGTTTAAAGATACCGAATTCATAAAGGTAATAACAGGAGTTCGCCGTTCAGGGAAGACATATATATTACAGATGTTTAGAGATTATTTGCTTGAGCATGAGGTAAAAGAAAGTCAAATAATCTATTTGAATTTTGAATCTGTAAAAAATAAAGAACTCCTTGACTGGGAAAAACTATATGAATATGTAGTATCTCGTGTGATTGAAGATAAAAAAATGTATATTTTCTTTGATGAAATTCAAAAAGTCGAAGGTTGGGAACAGGCAATTAACAGTTTTCGTGTCGATTTTAATTCAGACATATATATAACAGGCTCAAATGCATCATTACTGTCAGGAGAATTAGCGACACTACTTGCCGGAAGATATGTTGAAGTACATGTTTATCCATTATCATTTAAAGAATATTTGAATTTTAAAAATTCAGATAAAAATACAGAATTACTTTTTTACCAGTATATTGAAGAAGGAGGTTTTCCATCTGTAGCATTATCAAATAATGATAAACAAGTTAAAAACATCATTAGTCAAGGAATATTAGATTCCATTTTACTTAGAGATGTGGGAGCTCGTGGAGATATAAGAAACGAGGAACTACTACTTAGATTAACTGAATATTTAATGGATTCTATTGGAAATCCAATATCTGCAAACAAAATATTAGGAACATTCCAGTCGGATGGGTTAAAAATAAAAAACTCTCAAGGAATTTCAAAGTATATGGAATTATTGGTGAATGCATTTATTTTTTATCATGTTAAACGTTATGATTTACGAGGAAAAGAAAGATTAAAAACTTTAGGAAAATACTATTGCGTTGATACGGGACTTAGAAATACCTTACTTAATACTAGCGGAACAGATAATCTAGGCCACCAGATTGAGAATATCGTTTATATAGAATTACTTAGACGTGGCTATAGCGTAAATGTAGGCAATTATGATAAAGCTGAAATTGATTTTGTGGCAAAGAAAGATAAAAATGTTATTTATATTCAAGTAACTAGTGATATACCCAAAGATGATAATAGAGAAACGGATAATTTAAAATATCTTCGGGATGGATATGAGAAGTTAATTTTAACTGCAAATCGAATGAATGTTGGGATGAAAGATGGAATTAAAGTTGAGCATATTATAGATTGGTTGTTGGATTACTAAACCACTCATACAAGGCAGCCTTTTCGAGGCTGTCTTTTTCTATGCCCAGATTTACCTGAAAAAATTTTCCTAAATTTTAATAAAGTACCTTATGCCATAGAAATTAGTAAAAGTCCCAATTGTGGAAAGAAACTATATAATTCCTGATATGATTTTAATTATTGAATAAAAATGGTCAGATAATTATTGAAAAAAGGGCGTTTATATATAGAAAAATCTAGGAAATTCGGTGTTTAGTCCATAGTAACGATTAATAATCTTGATTAACTTTTAAAAAGTTAGTTTATGAAAACTTTATGAATTATATATATATATAAATTTGTGGTAAACTTTCGAAACTAAAAATAATATGTTTTTAGTAGTGAATTTTTTGAAGTGTTTTTTATCGTTCGGTTTTTGCATTTCATCATGCGACTGTTGAAATAATCAAAGTGTGAATATAATATGAACGTGTAAGGAAGAAAGGGGAGTTGATAGAGATGTTGAATATAGCTATATGTGATGATGAAACAAGTGCTCTTGTTAACCTATCGGATAATTTAAATACGGTGTCAAAAGAACTAAATATAGTGTGTGACATTGAAAAATTCACATCAGGTACCCAACTTTTAAAAACTATGGAAACTAGAGATAAATATCCTGATATTTTGTACATGGATGTACATATGCCAAAGTTAAATGGTATTGAAACTGTGTCTAAGCTGAGGAAGCTAGGCTATAACAACGAAATAATATTTAATTCAAAAAGCAAACCAGAGGTATTTGAAGCCTTTGATGTAGATGCATTTCATTACATAGTTAAGGATGAAACCTCAGAAAAGAAGAAAAAAGAAATATTTTTAAGAGCCTATAAAAAAGTGGAGAAGCAGCATGAAGATTATATAACAGTTAGTTGTGCAGGAGAAAGTAAAACAATTCCACTAAAAAGAATTAAATATTTTGTAGTAAAGGGAAATATTGTAGAAGTGTATTTTAATAAAAATGAAGTTTTTGAATTTTATACTTCCTTAAATAAAATACAAGATACTCTTCTAGAGAAAGGCTTCGTACGAATAAGTAAGAATGTTTTAATTAATTTAAAATACATAGACACATATACCAAAACAGATCTTCAAATGAAAGATGGTAGAAAATTTGAGATGGGTAGAGTTTATAGAAAGGAGTTAGGGGCATTAATAGATACTTTTTTTCAAAAACAAAAGGTATTAAATATATGAAATTAAGGAAAGTATTCTTTAGAGTTTTGGTTCTTTTTACTTTTTTTATTCTTATAAGTAGTAAAAGAATATATGGTCAAGAATTAATTCAAAATAGTAATTCTAAACTAATAGAAGAAACTAAAGATTATCAAAGATACTATAGAAATTATAGAACTGAAGAATACACAATAAGCTTAACAGACGTTGTTTTTGATGGGTCAAAGCTTTTTGATTTACTGGGTCTACCTAAGAATATTGCTTCAGTAGATATCTTAGAAAATAAATTAAGTTTATCTACACAGAAACTTGAAAAACAGATAGTAGAAAAAAGTGGATTGGTTGTAAGAGATAATCGAACAAAACATCAAGTGAAAAATGTTGATGTAAATGTCAGTAATAATAGTATAAAAGTATCTGAAACTATAGGAGGTTACTCTGTAGTGGAGAGGTACACTCTATCTCTTTTGGGAAATGAAATTAAGATAAGTATGAATGCAATAGTACCGAGTTCCTATATAAAAGAAAGTGATGATGAGGAAGAGGATGTTGTAGAAAGCCCAACAGAAGAAGAAACTATTATTAATGAAACAGTAAATGATAAGCCTATAGCGAAAGATACAGTATTAAATTCTAAGATAAAAAAGGAAAAAGATAAATTACTTCTTCAAAAATTAAAGATAAAAGAAGTTAAAACCCAGTTAATGAAAACACTGATAGCCTTCAGTAAACCAAAAAGTGTAAAAATACCAAAATTAACTATAAATTTAAAATTCAAAAATATTATAACTCACTCCTATGTAGCTACATTTAGTATAGGAGTTCTTATTATAATCTATGTAATTGTAGTGTCAATTCCAATGTTTAGTCTAGGAATTTGGTATCGAAGAAAAAGAAGAAAAAATACCTACAAAGCATTAAGAAAATTCATCGACGAGTTATAGAGAAGATAGTGTCAAAAATAATTAATTAAGAAGATAGTGTTAAAAACAACCTATTAAAAAGATAGTGTCAAAACTACCACTAAGAAGGGGAGAATAAAATATGGGAAGATTTAGGATTAGACTACCAAGTAAAGATAGTAGAATAAATAAAATTAAATATAATAATTTCTTATGTCTATTAATTCTTACAGGAAGTATAATCAGTGGTTTCTATTTATATAAACCACCGGATTTATTGAATATACAAAGTTATACTGTTAAGGCTTCCCAGGTACCGGATAAGGTAAATGTATATTACTATGATAAAAAGGGTAATGAAATAACAGCCTATAGTGGATGTGAGGATTATGGAAGCATTCTATATAATCCAGGAGCTCCATCTCAAACAGGTTATGAATTTATAGGATGGTATCTTAAAGATAGTTCTACAAAATGGATATATGGAAAAGATGGAACTACTCTTACCTTAAATAATGGAGTAACTTTAGATTCTGATGGTGTTACCGGAAGACTAGATTTAGTACCAAAGTATAAAGCTAAACAATACAATTTAATAGCTCAGGATTTTTCATATGGTATACATCGGGGAGATGGAAATACTAAAAATGCAGTTCTGACTAAAGAAGATGTTTTATACTACGGAAATATGAAGCTCCATGGAGCAGATGATAATTTAGGTGGGACATATATTGAAATTAATTCAGGTGATTTAAAAGAAATTAATAACAATATAGAAAAAGGAATTTTAGGGGAATATCCTCTTAAAATCTATAACCTAATCAATGATCCGAATAAAGAAAAACCTAGAACTATAGTAGTGTCATTAAAAAATATTGGAAGCAATATAATAGGTGGGGTAGATTTCATAGAAGGTAATAGTATTATAATCGGTTCCAATGAGTATGCTAATCAAGAAGGGAATAAAGTTCAGGTTACCAAAGGCGAGTTACTTTATAGGGCACAGGTAGAAGGGATATTTTCTGAGTTTAGTCCTATAAACAGAAAAGACATAGACGTGTCTTCATCAGATATAGATAAGATAAATAAAGCCTTAATAAATGGTAATACAGGGGAGTATTTAGTAAAAATAAAGAATAGCACTTCCTCTAGTGCAAGTATAAAGATTAGTGTTTCGTTAAGAAATCATGGTAGTGGAGTTTTACCAGCTTATAGTGAAAGTCAGTTAAATGAAAATACTACCAATGGAATAATAGGAGCATCAGACCTTACTATTAAGCCCATAAGTATTTTAACAGAAAGTAAAGGAAAAACCTTAGCAAATGTAATAGGAAAGGATATGTATGGCAATAATTATTTTCTTTCAGACATAAGTGTTGATGAAAACCAATTGGAAGTTATCAACACAAAAAGCAAAGAAGATAAAAAGGGCATATATCCACTAACCTATGAAACACCGGTGGGAGATAGGATTACAGTAAAAGTGAAAATACTATAATTGATAGAACTAACTCCATATATATAAAACTTAGATAGTGAAAAGTCTTTCTTGTAAATTAAAAGTTTTAAGCAGTGTTTTTTAAAATGAATATCAGTAATTAGGCAGTACTATTTAAGATTATAAACTGGTGAGAAAAAATAGATATATATTAAAATTTTATATATAACAAATAAGTAACAATAAATGAAAACCAGGAAGAGTTTTAAAACAATGAAAGGAAAACGAATGTATAAAAAAGGATTTAAAAGAAAAAGCTTTGTGGCTGGATTTTTAGCATCTTTTGTTGCTATTGCAATGGTAGCAACCATGGTACTTCCTACCTTTAATGGAAGTACAAGTGTAAAAGCAGAAGAAACCACTGCTACAGATGATAGCCAAACTAAAGCAACGAATGATATATCTGATACTTCATCTACTGATGCAGATAAGGGGCAAAGTAGTGATGATACAAATACAGATAATACAAAGACAACTGATAAAAAAGATACAAGTGTAAGTAGTGGACTTAAAAGTAAGCAACTTAGAGGTGGAATGCTTAGGGCTTCCGGAGAAGACGAAACTACGGAAACCGGCTTTGCAATATTCGATGCTGGTGGAACTACACCAACAGATTTAGCAGGGACGGGAACTTCTTATGGGGTAGTAAGTGGAGATGTACTTAATCAAAAACCTCATGTTCTTACAATTAATGCTAGCTTTACAAATGATGGAACAGGAAAGCATATTAAAATTTATCTTAACGATGGTATGGCTTTAAAAAGTGCACCTGGAATGACAGGCTCTGGAAGAGCCTTTACATTTGATTCATCCCAGTTAAGCTCTTCACTTAATGGAGGAATAATTGGTGGAACATTTACGGCTAATTCTTCCACAGCAGATTATACTAATCTTCTTCCGAAAGGTGGAGTATTAGACTATACTGTTGCTGATGGAGTTAATTCAATATCTTTTGATATTAATCTCCTTTTTGATTATGCGTTTTATTATGTTAAAGATCAGACTTTAAATAATTCACTTCAAGTTCAGACTATAGAAGGAAGCACAGTTACTAAGACTGCTACCTTAGAAAGTTTGGTTACTACACAAGGTTTTTCAAAGACAGTAGATTACCCTGCCAGATCTGCTACATATTTAAAACCTGGTCAATCATGGACTAATGATCTTGAAATAGTTGAGAATCAAAAAATAAATCAAATTTATTGGAAAGAAGCGAACCTTAAAATCAGAATGCCTAAAGCCTTTGGCTTGTCATCTGATATTGTATTCTATAATGGTGGTTGGCCTACTAAGCAGAGCAGTATAGAAACTAGTCTTGATACCACATCTGATTCTACCTATGATTATTTAACAGTTAAATTAACACCATCTATGGATGATCCTTATGCTAATAAGACTTTTCGTTTTAGTGTTTCTGGAACAGTAAAGTCTGATGCAGAAAATGGTACAACAGGTGTAGCAGAAGTTGTTGGTGATGACTCTTATGCTATATGTGGTGATGGAACAAAAGATAGTATTATAAGTGATGGATATAATAATACTACTATGCATATTAGCACAGAAGAGAGTAAACTTACAGTGGGAACACTTTCTACTACTCCAGCTGCCAATACTTCTGCAATTTCACAGAGTGAATGGAGTAGTCCTTCAGATTATACATTTTTAGGTGCATTTGCTGTAAGTAATAAAAGCCCAGATGTATTAAACGGATATAGGGTTACTATGAAATTTAGTGATTCTCATATAGGGGTCAAAGCATTTCAATATGGAACTAGTATAAAAAACGTGGTTATAGAAACATCTAAAAATAATACTATTCCAATTGATATAAACAGTGCTGGGATTATTGCACCTAATGGATTAGATGATGATGAATATATAACTAGTGTAACAGCAACTATGGTTGATATACCAGTTGGATATTCAAGTGATGGGGAAAAGTTCAGATACTCTGGTTTTCCAGATAAAGTTGGGGTTGCATACTATGGCAAACTTTTAGGAGACCCAGGAGACTATTCTGCAGATATAATTATAAAGAAGGCTACAACTACTGATCCAAATGCTGCGAAGCCGGATGTTACAAGTGAATGGGAAGATTTTGCTTCTGTTAGTCAAGGAGTGACATGTTATATGAACACTGCTGACAACATTGGTATTTCGTATGGTGTAACTGGTAATATTGGTGGTTCGCTAATTTCAGGAGGTAGTTCTAAACAGATAGGATTTAAGTTTACTTTAGGCCAATATAAATACGAAGGTTTAACTCAGCTTCAGGCTTTTAAGGGAGTGGATGTATACGTTCGACAGCCTTTAGGATTTACTATAGATCCTTCTACAGTTTATGCTGTAGATCCTACAACAGGAACTAAGATATATGCAGATAAAGATCCAATAGTTTCTAGTGTAGATAATTCTAAAATTTATGTTATTCATATGCCAGATACTGTTTTAACTTTTTTCAAAAAAGCAGGAACATACTTAAATGGTACAGGTTATGTAATAGTCCGTGCAAATATTTCTGCTAATGTAACTACACCAAGTAGTAATATTCCACTTAGACAAATATTTATGGCTGATGTAGGTAATATGGCTGAAAAAAATGTAGGTGGTTGGGGTGGTGACGCCTATGTTGGCACAGATGATTATAATATAATTAGTACTAGTGCTAAATTTGCAGCGGCATCAAAAAATATTTATGTTTCATCAACTGCTAATGTAGATATAAATGTTAGTACGGCAGCCAGCCACGGTTCTTCTGATTATGAAAACTATAATCCTAACGCAACTAATCCTGCAGATACAATTATAGATTTATCTACTAAAGAAGATGCTAATTATAAAGTAAGTTTATCTAATAATACTACTGGAGATGCAGAGGCAAGTACTACTGTTATTATTCCTATTCCTAAAAAAGGGGAAAAGCCAGGACCTCGTTTTATTGACTCTTCCGTAACACAGATAGATGAAGATGCTACTCCTTCTACTTATGCATTTAAATGGTCAGCTAATTTAAAGTCTAGTGTAGAGAGTATGCTTTCTGCTCAAGGTAAGAATTTAGATGACTATACTATAAAGTATTCAACTAATTATACAACTGATAAAGATTCTGCGGATTTTGTATCATATGCTTTATTAAGCGGTTCAACAGATGCAGATAAATTAGCTTCAGTAAAAGCAGTGGAAGTTGTTTATAATAATTCACTACCTGAAGGTTATACAGATGACTTCTTTATATCTTTAACTATGCCGCAAAATGATGATGCAACAGCCGCTCAAGGAAAAGTAAATTACTATTCATCATCAGTATATAGAGAATCACCTTCAGTATCAGGATATGCAACAAGTTTACCTGTAGCTCTTCGTGCTAATACAGGTATCATCGGTGGTAATGTATATAGCGATACAACTAAGAATTATAAAATTGATACAGCAACCGGTGCAGATAAAGATACAGGACTACCAAATGTAGGAGTAAAAGCCTATGAAAAGGGTGCTGATATCTCTACAGCAACACCAGTGGATACAGGTTCTACAGCTGCTGATGGATCTTGGGAATTAATAAATCTAAAAGCAGATACAGAATATGATATAGTATTTTCTAATCCTAAAACAGCTAATGCTCCTATGGGATTTGTAACACTTTATGATAGGACACAGGATAAAATTAATGATGGAGCTACTTGGAAAGTAAGTGATATAACAGCCAATGCAGCCGGAAGTGACAGCATAAATGCTTTACTTCAAACACCATATAAGGTAGCCTTTGACACAACAGGTAATACTACTGGAGCAGCTGATACCGGAGCAACAATCAATTCACAATATGTATATAATGGTAAAAAAGCTACATCTGTAACATCTCCAAGTAAAACCGGTGAAACCTTCCATGGTTGGTTCTATAAAGCAAGTGATACAGGTACATATGCTGATACTTGGACTAAGTGGGCATTTGATACTGATACAGTAGACACTACTGCAGTTACAAGTGATAAAGATAATGATGCTAATACGCTAACTCTTAGAGCAGGTTATTCTATAAATAATAGTACTTTAAGCGTTACAGAAGCTACATATGATAAACAGATTGGTAACGACAATCATAAGAGTATTACTACGGTATTAACTCTTAAGGGAAATACCGTCTCAAAGATAATGGACGGTACTACAGAATTAGATGAGGATGCTTATACAGCTGTTCCAAGTAATGACGGTACAACGATTACATATGTCTTTGATAAGGATTATTTAAATGACTTAGATACTACTTCTGCCGGTTCACCAAGAACATTTACCTTTGATATGAATCAAGGAATTGATCCATCAATTTCAATTACAATTAATGATTCAATTCAAAATACAGATGTATCAGCTAGTTCAACAGTTTTTGATAAAAAACTTGGTACTGCTAATAATACTGCAATTGTCTTAACATTAGATTTAAAAGGAAATGTCTTTAAAAATCTTAAAGTTGGAAGTAAAACTTTGACTTCAGGAACTGATTATACTTATGATTCAAATAATAAGCAGATTACTATTAATAAATCATACTTAATGGATTTGCCATTTGGAACAGCTAACTTTGAAGTGATTATGAATCAAGGAGATAATCCAGAAGTTACTCTTACTGTTATGAATTCAACGGATACAGATGGAGACGGAGTTCCGGATTTTGTAGAAGAAGATGATGGAACAGACATAGATGATCCTACAGACTTTAAAGATAGAGATAAAGATGGAGTTCCAGACTATGTAGAAGATGAACAAGGAACAAAGTCAGATGATAAAACAGACTTCCAAGATACAGATGAAGATGGAGTTCCAGATTATGTAGAAAAACAAGAAGGAACAGATCCAGAAGATAAAACATCTGTACAAGATACAGATAAAGATGGAGTTCCAGACTATGTAGAAAAACAAGAAGGAACAGATCCAGAAGATAAAACAGATGTAAAAGATACAGATGGAGATGGAGTTCCGGATTATGTAGAAAAACAAGAAGGAACAGATCCAGATGATATAACAGACGTAAAAGATACGGATGGAGACGGAGTTCCAGACTATGTAGAAAAACAAGAAGGAACAGATCCAGACGATAAAACAGATGTAAAAGATACAGATAAAGACGGAGTTCCGGATTATGTAGAAAAACAAGAAGGAACAAATCCAGACGATAAAACAGATGTAAAAGATACAGATAAAGACGGAGTTCCGGATTATGTAGAAAAACAAGAGGGAACAGATCCAGATGATAAAACAGATGTAAAAGATACAGATGGAGATGGAGTTCCGGATTATGTAGAAGAACAAGAAGGAACAGATCCCGACGATATAACAGATGTAAAAGATACAGATAAAGACGGAGTTCCAGACTATGTGGAAGAACAAGAAGGAACAGATCCAGAAGACAAAACAGATTTTCAAGATACAGATGGAGACGGAGTTCCAGACTATGTAGAAGATCAAGAAGGAACAAACCCAGATGAAGCTACAGATGTTAAAGATACAGATGAAGATGGAGTTCCAGATTATGTAGAAGAGCAAAATGGAACAGATCCAGATGATAAGACTGATTATAAAGACACAGATGGAGATGGAGTTCCAGATTATCAAGAAGATAAGGATGGTACAGATCCAGATGATGCCACAGACTTTAATGATGGTGATGGAGACGGAGTACCGGATTATGTAGAAGAACAAGAAGGAACAGATCCAGATGACAAGAATGATTTCACAGATGATGATAATGATGGAAAACCAGATTATGATAAAGATAGTGATGGAGACGGAGTACCAGATTCTGTAGAAAAACAAGATGGAACCGATCCAGATGATAAGAATGATTTCAAAGATACAGATGGAGATGGAGTGCCAGACTATGTAGAAAATCAAGACGGAACAAATGCTGATGATGCTACAGATGCTAAAGACACAGATAAAGATGGTGTTCCAGATTATGTAGAGAATCAGGATGGAACAGATCCAGATGATAAGACAGACTTTAAAGATGATGATAAAGATGGAAAACCAGACTATGATAAAGATAGTGATGGAGACGGAGTACCAGATTCTATTGAAGAAAATCAAGGAACCGATCCAGACGATGCTACAGATTATAAGGACACTGATAAAGATGGAGTTCCGGATTATGTAGAAGAAGAAGACGGAACAGACAAAGATGATGCTACTGATTCTAAAGATAGCGATGGAGATGGTGTCCCAGACTATGTAGAGAATGAAGACGGAACAAATCCAGATGATGCAACAGACTTTAAAGATAGAGATGGAGATGGAGTTCCAGACTATGTAGAAAAAGAAGACGGAACAGATCCAGATGATAAGAATGATTTCACAGATGATGATAACGATGGAAAACCAGACTATGATAAAGATAGTGATGGAGATGGAGTTCCAGATTCTGTAGAAGATCAAGAAGGAACGGATCCAGATGATAAGAATGATTATAAAGATACAGATGGAGACGGAGTTCCAGACTATGTAGAAAATGAAGATGGAACAGATCCAGATGATGCTACAGATGCTAAAGACACAGATAAAGATGGTGTCCCAGATTATGTAGAAAATCAAGATGGAACCGATCCAGACGATAATACTGATTTTACAGATGATGATAACGATGGAAAACCAGACTATGATAAAGATAGTGATGGAGACGGAGTACCAGATTCTGTAGAAGAAAATCAAGGAACAAACCCAGGTGATGCTACAGATTATAAGGACACTGATAAAGATGGAGTACCAGATTATGTAGAAGATGAAGATGGAACGAACCCAGATGATGCTACAGATTACAAAGATACAGATGGAGATGGAGTCCCAGATTATCAGGAAAGTAAGGATGGAACAGATCCAGATGATGCCACAGATTTTAAAGATGGAGATGGAGATGGAGTTCCGGATTATGTAGAAGATCAAGAAGGTACGGATCCAGATAATGGAAATGACTTTGAAGATGATAACAACGATGGAAAACCAGATTATCAAGATGATACAGATGGAGATGAAGTTCCTGATTCTGTAGAAAAACAGGAAGGTACTGATCCAAAAGATGCTACTAAGTATAAAGATACAGATAAAGATGAAGTACCAGACTATGTAGAGAATAAAGAAGGTACTAAGATAAATGATGATTCTTCATATAAAGATACAGATGGAGATGAAGTACCAGACTATGTAGAAAGAAGAGAAGGAACAGATCCTAAAAACAGAAAGTCATTCAGAGACACAGATGGAGATGGAGTTCCAGATTACGTGGAAAGACATCAGAACACTAATCCAGATGATAGTGATTCAAACAAAGATACAGATGGAGATGGAGTACCTGATTACGTAGAAAATCAAGATGGAACAGATCCAGACAATGCTAGTTCATTTACAGATAAGGATAAGAATGGAGTACCAGATTATGTACAGAATAAGAGTATTAATGGTGGTAACTCAACTGGAAATGGTGGCACAAACACAACAAAAACCAAACATAAAAATGACAACAGTAAAGTTACATCAAGTACTAAAGTAACTAAAAATGGTACAAAAACTTCAGATAATGCTAATTCTTTATTAGATGAAATATTAGCTGGTGGTTCAGTAACATTACTTGCACTTCTCTTAGCATTAAAGAAAAGGAAAAAACAACAGTAATTTTTATTAAGGTTTAGTTTAATATTGTAATGATATTTGTAAATATGTTTTTATAATATTATAAAATGAGGCTATTTCACTAATCACTTAGTGTGATAGCCTCATTGAACTTTTAGACTTTTTGAAATTATCTAAGTTTAAAGTGTTTATAAGGAAGAATTAGAAGTAAGTATGTTTCTAAGATTTCCATTAAAAAAAAAAGGAGGGTATATGAGTAAGAAAAGTAAAAGGGTAAAGGTAAGTATACTAATAAGTTTATTAGTTTTAGGGCTTTTTTTCGTAGTGTATTCAGGTTCAATTGTTAAAGCTGATAACGAAAATTCAGCCCATAGCTTAGTAGTTCCTGAAATTATTACATCAGGTAATAGTGATAATGGCGGACTAAGACCAACAGGCCGTGTCAATAACTTTGTAGTTAAAAATAATTCTATAAATGATGCTGACTATAGTACAGTGAAAAAAGGTACAAGGGGTGCATCTGCTTTAGGCGCAACATATACAGCTCCCGAAGTTAATTCTAGTACTGGAATTGCAAATTATGTTAAAGACCAAGGTAAGTATGGTGCTTGTTGGGCATTTGCAACAGTGGCTTCTGCTGAAAGTTCTATCTATAGGCAAACTGGTGATAGAAATATTAATTTATCTGTATATCAGCTAGTTAGTGCTGCATGGGGAAATAAAATGCGTAATGACCCTAATGGATTACAGTATGGTGGTAGTGAGACTTTAGCCGGTGTTGCTCTATCAAATTGGTATGGAGCTACAGATTATAGTAATTTTCCATATCCTAGCGGAAGTTCAGCACTTATAAGTACTGACCCTAAAATATATACAGACCATAGTTATACTTTGAAGAACATGTATGTATTTCCATCTAATAAAGATTCTGATGGAAATTATTCAGCAAGTAATGTTCAAGCAATAAAAGAAGGATTAGTACAATATGGTGTTCTCTTAACTAGTTATGACCATGTTCAAGATACACAATCAATGACTGAACCATACTATAATGATACCTATAATTCTTATTATTATCCGGATGATTTATCTGATTATGAATCTGCAGCTAATCATAGCGTATCTATAGTAGGTTGGGACGATAATTTTCCAGCAAGCCATTTTAATGATACTCCAGCAGGCAATGGAGCTTTTAAAGTAAAAAATAGTTGGGGTACTTCTTGGGGAGATAATGGCTATTTTTGGATAAGTTATTATGACAAGTCTTTATGTAGTAGTTGTTTTTATGAGATGTATCCAAAGGGAACAGTATCTGTTAATAGACTTTATTCATATGATAGCTTAGGAACTGTTAATGTAGGTTCTTATGAGGATAAAACAGAATGGATGTCTAATATTTTTACCATTAATGATGGTGCAGATAAGGAAACAACTCCAAGTTATGTAACATTTTATGCTTCTAATCCAGGAACTTCTTGGCAAATATATGCATATAAAAATCCTACAACGGATAATCCTACTAGTGGAACCTTACTTGATATTTCAACAGATACAAAAACTAATTATATAGAATATACAAATAAATATGCCGGATATCTTTCTGTGAATATTGAGAAGAAATATCCTTTAGAAAATGGCGACAAAATAGCAATTGTATTACGAGCCAGTGAAGCAAATAAAACCGATGAAACCTCTATTCCTGTTGAAGCCAAATCAAGTGGCGACAATAGTGTAATAACTGCTGATTCTAATGTAAGTTATTATCGTTTTGGAGATGATGGAAGTTGGGAAGGTATTTCAAAGTATTTAGGCTATTCTTACGGCATAATATTTGGTGATATTTCAATCAAGCTTGCAACTAATACATCTGATATTTCAAGTAATACACCAACAACACCAACAACGCCAACAACGCCAACTACGCCAACAAAGATAACTATTACAAGCATAAAAGATCTTTCTATGACAGGCAAATCATATTATGTAGGTCCTAAATATAATGTGAGTAATTATTTGCTTAGAGTTAATTATTCAAATGGTACACATAAAAATGTAAAATTAAGTCAATGCAAAGTAACCGGTTTCCCACTTAAAAAGGCAGGTACTAATTATATTACAATTAGCTATGGTGGAAAAACTATTAAGGTAAAAGTCTATAGTTATAATAGATTATTTGAACTTAGAAATAAAAAAACAGGAGCATTTTACTATACTAAAAGTTATGCTAAGGCTGTAAAGCCACCAAAGGGATGGAAACTGAATAAAACCTTATCTAAATTAGCTAATTCAGGATATAAGGTATATCAGTTTTATAGTTCAAAATATGGTTATTATTATACAACTAGTTCAAAAGCTATAAAGACTTTACCTAAAAAAGGTTTTAAATATCAAGGTGTAGCTTTCTATTCATCAAAGACCAAACCAAGATATAATGTTTATAGAATGTATAATCAAAAGGCAAAAGGAATTAAAAAGAAAGCGTCATATTATCTTACAACATCTAAATCTAAAGTGAAGTCACTTAAGAAAAAAGGATGGAAATATAAAGGCGTAGCATATTATGCAATTAAATAATTAGAATAATAGAAGAGGCAGGGGAAATTTTTCCTCTGTCTTTTTGTGTGCCAATAAAAGGTAGTAATGGTTATATATTTGTATGCCAATAAAAGGTAGTGGTGTTTAAATCTTGTATCCCATAAAAAAGCGTTTTTAAATTTTTGGGAGGCTATTATTAATATAAATAAATTTAGAAGAAAGTATATTTTAAATGTATATATACCATATGGGTGATAATAAAATAATTAGTTTATAAAGTTAATGGGAGTAATAAAAATGTATATTTAATCTATACCTAAGATTGTAAAAAAATATAGAGATTTAAAAAATTAAAATAAACTTAAAATTAAGTAGAATTTAATGATATGTTATTCACCATTTACATTTTGTCGTTTGTCATGTTGTCCTTGAAATAACAAAAGTGTGAATATAATATGAAAATATATAAAAAATCGAGGGGGTGAGAGAGATGTTGAAAATAGCCATATGTGATGATGAAATGAGCGAACTTACTAAATTAAATGATGACATTAATGTAATGTCTAAAGAATTCAAAATTACTTGTAATGTTGACAGATATATGTCAAGCACACAATTTCTAAGAACTATGGTGAAAAGCAAGGAGTGTCCGGATATTTTGTATATTGATATTCATATGCCGGAAATAAATGGTATTGATTTGGCATATGAATTAAGAAATAAGGGCGTGGAAAGTGAAATAATATTTAATTCAAAAAGCAAAACGCATATTTTGGAAGCTTTTGATGTGGGAGCATTTAATTATATAGTGAAAAATGAAACAAGTTTTCATAAGAGAAAAGAGATATTTTTAAAGGCTTGCATTAAAACAAATAAAAAGCATAAAAATTATATAATGCTTAGTTTTGCCGGAGAAAGTAAAACTATAGCTATAAAAGATATTAAATATTTTGTAGTAAGTGGAAATACAGTTACTGTACATTACGATAGTAGAAAAACTTTTGAATTTTATAATTCACTGAACAGATTACAGGATTTTTTATATGACAAAGCATTTATAAGAATAAACAAATTCTGTTTAATAAATATGGATTTTATAGATGGTTATTCATGCAACGATTTAGTTATGAAAGATGGAAGAAAATTTCATGTTGGACGTGCTTATAAAAAGGATTCATATTGTAGGTTTCAATTATATTTGCAAAAAAAGGAAATATATAAAATTTGTTAATTGTCTAATGTGGTTTGGTAAGACAATCTAAAAATACAGATAAAATAAAATTTGGGTCGAAATGAAAATTCACTTTTCAATGTCTAGGTGGGGAGCCAGATCTTCGACTTAATAGATTTTATAGTTACAAAAGATATTAAAAGTCTCTAATAATTGAAAGTAGATGGGGGTTAACTATGGGCAAATTCAGAATCAGATTACCAAATAATTAAGGTAAAAGGATACATAAGGAAGATATGTATTTAAAAAACTTGATGGTTATAATTTTCTTTGAAAAAGAAGGAAGCGAACCATCAATACTTATGAAAGGAAAATGAAATGAACAAAAAATTTTATTTAATTAAAAAATACGTTTCAGCAGTCATGGCATCTCTTGTTGCAATAGCAATGGTGGTGACTATGGTGTTGCCTACGTGTAGTGGGGTGAAAAGTGTAGAAGCAGATGGAGATGTGCATGAAAGTACAAATTTATTTGTGCTTCAAGGAGACAAACCAGCTCTTTCAACTGGACTTACAGGTACGATAGATTCTGTATATATAAATTCTCAGCTTCTTAGCACTGACGATTATGGAGTAAACACAGGAAACCAGGTAGTTATAAGAACATTAGATTCTTATATTACTGATAAATCAACAGTTACCATCAATTTATTACGTATTCACAGCAGTAGTGGTAGCGTAAAAACTTATACACTTTATTATGCTCCAAAAAATTGTTATTACGATATGGGTACAAAAAAATATTATACCAATGGTTATAGTATCAGTACATTTCCGGGTGAGGTATTGAATCTACCTGCAGGGTTAACGATTGAAAAGTCACTTGTTAAAGTAAACACAGGAGTTACACTATTCGATGTAGTAGATAGTGTATATGATGAAAAAACTGGTCAGTATATTTTTCCATCACAAAATTGGGGAAGCAGTAATTTTGGTTCTTTTTCTTTGGGAATATATACAGATAAGGGAATGTACGTTTATAAATTTGAAGGGTCTAACAATACAACGGATAGTATGGTAGTATCTCCAAGTTCAATAACATTAGACAATAATAAAGAGAACCTTACAGCAGTAACTCATTTATATAATTTTACAGGCTCAGATCTTGCAAATGTATTGGATGGCAATGGTAATAGTATAGATTATTCTACTGATGCTTCTACTAATGGTTCTAGCAATTATACATTATCAAACTTACAAAAATTGGGCAATGGAAGTCATGAAATAATTTTTAAAACAAAATCCGGAAATACAGCAACTTTCACTGTGACCCTAAATGGCATTACAGCTCCAACTTTAACTAAATATTTTGATGAATATGATGCAACTAGTCCTACTACTATATCAACAAGCTTAGTTACAAATGGTAGTACAGTAAATAGTATTACATATTCTAATACCAAATTTACTGATCAACCAATCGGAACTACAGATGTAGAGATTACAACAACATCATCAGGAAAACAATATACTTTTACAGATGACTTCTTAAAAAGTTTAAATAATGGTGTCACAACAGTTAATTTTAATCTAAAAAATGGAGATGTTTCTTATTCATTGCCATTTGGTATAGCAGTATCAAAGGCAGCAGAAGCTTATAAACCAGGCTATGAAAATATGGTTCTTGAGATTAATAATTCAGATCCTGTAGAATGGGGAGACAATTCATATGATGTTTCTATAAGATTAGGAACTTATCTAGATGGTACTAAAGATACTTTTAAAGGAGTATATTTAGTAAATGATATCAATTCACTTGATACATCACATCCTTTAAACTATACCAAAAAGGATTCTGCTAGCTATGGAAGTTATGATTTTGATTTGAGTATTTCTAATAAAGAAATAACAGATAATTATAAATTAGGAAATTGTTATATAATGTTTGAATTTTCTGGTGAAGCTGATTTTACTCATGGATTCACGTTACAAAGTAGTATAGGAATGGATTCTTCTGGTATTTTTGATTTTAATACCAGTAGTGCAAATTCAGGTGATAAAACTATTAATATAACTAAGAATAATAGTAACGTAGATCCTTCAAAATACACTTTAGATGGGACAGACATAACTGATAAAATTACAGATTATACTGATAATGGAACAACTGCGACATTTATAATTCCAGCATCATATATGTCTGGATTATCTAAAAGAGATCACACTTTAACAGTTGATTTTAATTCTGGTGCTACAGCAACATATAAATTAAAAGTACAAGATTCATCAGCAACATTAAGTAGTGAGTCTGCTGTTTATAATAAGGATATTCATGATACTACAAACAATAATGAACCAACTGTAACCTTAACTACTAAAGATAATGGATATACAACAGATAATCAAAAAGAAAAATTATTAGGAATTAAACTTGATAGTGAAACTGGTTATATAGATGCATCAAATTACACTGAATCAAATGGTAAATATACTTTTAAAAAAGATTATTTAAATACTTTATCTACAAAAGATCATAAATTTACATTTGATATGCAAGGTAGTGCTGATTTGACTTACACGGTTAAAGTTATGAATACAATCAAATCTAGCACTATCTCTGGTAGTCCAGCATATTATGATAAAACAGCAGGATATACAAATCATGAAAATATTTCTGCAGTACTTTCACTTAATGGAAATATAGTAAATAGTGTAAAAGATTCCAATGGTAAAACACTTAGTGCTGATACTGACTATACTTTAAGTACTGATAAGACTACATATACATTCACATATACTTATTTGGATACATTAAAAGATAGTGCAAACACTTTGACTTTTGAGATGGATCAAGGTGGAGATTTGCCTTTTGTAATAAATGTAAATAAATCAGTTAATAGTACTTGGTATTCAGCTGCTGATGAGTCAGGTATGTATGACCAAAATCTTAGCAGTTTAAATAACAAAGACCTTACTTTCTATATTAAAAAGGGTGATAACACAATCTCAAGTATAAAGAATGGTTCTACACCTTTAAGTCAAACTAATGGTGATTATACAGTAGCAACAGTTACACATGAAGGTGTTTCTTGTTATCAAGTAACTCTTAAGAAATCTTACCTTCAAACAGCAAGTTCAACTAATTTAGCAATAGGTTTTGATCAAGGTGGTGTAACTCTATATTATGCATTAATTGTAAATAACACTACTCAAGATAGTGAGTTGAGTGCGGCCTCTGCAACTTATGACCATACAGCAGGATATCCAAATAGTGAACAGGTTAGTGTTACAGTTACTCTTAAAGGAAATACTGTAAAAGAAATTACTGATAATGGTTCAAAGATTTCTAACTCAGCATGGTCTAAACAAGTAAGTGATGACGGTTTAACTGAAACGTATACATTTGCAAAAACTTATTTAGATAACTTGACTGCTGATAAAGAATTGAAATTTGTAATGGATCAAGGTGCAACTAAAACTGAATTACCATTTACAATAATATATCATAAATCAGTAAATAGCGAATTTGCAACTGCAGCTGACAGTAATGGCACATTTGATAAAGAAGTTGGTAATGATGCTAATAAAGACCTTACTTTCAAGATTAAAAAAGGTAGTAATGCCTTTGATAAAATCATGGTTGGTAAAAATACCTTAACCAGTGGTACAGATGGTCAATATACTATTAGTGGTCCAGATACTGAAGGTAATTATACTATTACAATTAAAAAAGATTATCTTATGACATTACCAACAGATGTAAAAAGAAGTACAGGAACTGCCTTTGATATCTATTTTAATTATGGTGGAGATGCAGCTATTCGTTCTTACACAGTAACTGTATATGAAACAAAAAGTGCTGAAATTACTGGTGATACAAAAGGAACTTTTGATAAAAAAGCAGGTTCTGATAATAATAAAGATATAGTAATAACTTTAGATCCAGGACAAAACACTTTTGAAGGTGTAAAAATTGATGGTAATGATATAAATAGTTCGTACTATGATTATAATAACGGAGTATTAACTATCAAAAAAGATGCTCTTAAGGATTTATCAAATGAAAACCATACAATAACAATTGGTATGAGTGCAGGAACTAATCCAGAATTTACTCTTAAGGTAACAGATACTACAGATACAGATGGTGATGAAGTACCTGATATTCAAGAGGAAAAAGATGGAACAAAAGCAAATGATCCAACAGATTATAAGGATTCTGATGGTGATGGAGTACCAGATTTTGTAGAAGAAAAAGATGGAACAGACCCAGAAGATTCAAATGACTGGAAAGATAAGGATCACAATGGAGTACCAGACTATGTAGATACTCATTTCCCAGATGAATCAGATGATAAGGATGATGATAATAAACCTGATTATCAAAAAGATACAGACGGTGATGAAGTTCCAGATTTTGTAGAAGGTCAGCAAGAAACAGATAAGAATGATGCTTCTGACTTTAAAGACACTGATAAAGATGGAGTACCAGATTATGTAGAGGATAAAGATGGTACTGATAAGAATGATGCTTCTAAATATAAAGATACTGATGGTGATGAAGTACCAGACTATGTAGAAAATCATAAGGATAATACAGATTCCAAAGATGCTACAGAGTATAAGGATACAGATGGCGACGGAGTTCCAGACTATGTAGAAGATAGAGATAACACTGATAAGGATGATGCAATATCTTTCAAAGATGAAAGTCCTAAGAATGATGTACCAGATTATGTAGATAATCATTTCCCAGATAAGGTGGCTGATTATACCACAGATTCTGATGGCGATGAAGTACCAGATGGTGTAGAAGATAATCAAGGAACAAAAACAAATGATGACAAATCTTATTTAGATACAGATGGTGATGGAGTGCCTGATTATGTAGAAGATAAAGATGGTACAGATGAACATAATGCAACAGAATTTACAGATGATGATAAAGATGGAATTCCAGATTATGTAGAACGTCATGACGGAAATGATAACACAAATCCAGGCGGTGACCCAAGTGATCCAGATGATAACACAGATTATACTAAGGATACAGA